>NZ_DJSX01000042.1:0-135104 GCF_002439135.1 Pseudomonas sp. UBA6323
CGCCTCACGCGCACGCTCCACGCTGCCCTGGGTCAGCATTTGGCTTTCCTGCAGCACTCCGGCCTCCTGCTGGGTACAGCATTGCAGCGCACCATTAAGGCATTCGATCTCTTCGTTGGACTGCTGGGGACGCCGTGCCAGATAGCGCACGTCGTCCGCCACAACAGCGAAACCACGCCCGGCCTCATCGGCCCGCGCCGCTGCGATGGCCGCATTGAGCGCTAGCAGGTTGGTCTGGTCAGCCACGGCCTTGATCACGTCCATCACGCTGCCGATCTTGTCGCTTTCCTGCTGCAACTGGTGCATGGCCTGATTGGAGCGGGACATTTCCGCAGCCAGCTCTTCGATCTGCTTGATCGCTTCAGCCACCACCTGGTCGCCCTGATAGGCCTCGCGGTCCGCATCCGATGCCGCCAGCGAGGCCTGCTCGGCGTTGCGCGCCACCTCCTGCACCGTGACCGACATTTCCTGCATGGCCGTGGCCACCTGGTCGGTCTCCAGCTTCTGGCTGTTGACCCCGGCGCTGGTCTGCTCGGTCACTGCCGACAATTCCTCGGCGGCACTGGCGATCTGACTGACGCTGTCACGGATGCCGCTGATCAGTTCACGCAAGGCGTTACCCATACGCTGCACACCTTGCTGCAGCGCACCGATTTCATCGCGACGCGTGACCTGCAGGCTCTGAGTGAGGTCACCTGCGGCGATGCGCTCGACAGCATTGAGGGTGTCCTTCAACGGGCCGGTAATCTGCCGGGTAATGACCCACGCCGCCAGCACACTGCAAAGCAGGGCCAGCAACGTGGCGCTGATTTGCAGGGTGCGGGCGCTGGCGCTCTCACTGTCGCGGCGGGTCATCTGGATCTGCGTCAGCTCGGCGCTGGCATTGACGATCCGATAGCCCTGTTCGGTCATTTCCTTGCGGGCCACAGCCACACTTTCATTCGCGGACTTGAACGCCAGTAGCGCGTTACGGTAATCGCTCAGAGCACCCTCGGCGCGGTTGATACGCTCAAGATGCTCACCGGCGAAACGCTCGCGGAACTGGCCAAGGGCTGCCAGGCTCGCATCGATCTGCGTCATGGCGGTACGCTCGGTTTCCGCAGTGGCGTTGAAGATGTAGCCCCTCACGTGGTAACGCACCACCTGCCAGTCGTCCTTGATCTTGGCGATGGCCTGAAACTGTGCGAAGCGGCTTTCATCGTAGTCCGGCAGGGCCACCACCGCGGCACTGATCTCATCGAGCGTTTGCCCGACATTGCCACCGCTGCTCACCATGCCCTGACGAGCATCGTTGATCCCACGGTAGGCGGCACGCATGGCGTTCAGGGAAATCTGGTAGGCCTTGATCTCGCTCTCCTGCATTTTCAGCAGGCGCACGTTCTCCGGACTTTTGAAGGTAGACAGAACCTGCTGGTGCTGAGCGGAGAATTCATCCAGAGTTTTCTGTACGTTCTGGGCAATCTGCTCATCACCATTGGCAAGCATGTACTGCAGGCGCACCACGCGCAGGTTGGTCAACGAATCGCTCAATCGACTGATATCGCTCATCCAGTCGCTGCGCTGTATCAGGCTGCCCAGGCTGGACCAGCCAGCCAGGGCCAGTGCCGCCGTCATGAGCAGGACAAGCGCGAAGCCGATGGCAAGCTTGTAGGTGACGCTGATGTTCGCAAACCAGCTTTTCATAAATTCTCCAACAGAATTGACCAATGCAAAGGGCTGGAGATTTATTGTTGTGGCCAGCGAGAAAAAGGCCGCGATTCTAGGGAACGGGCAGCGACGCTGCCAAGCTTGCCTGCCAGTAATTTGCCAGCCATCCGACGGGCTGCAGCCAGCTGCACCGACTCGCCAGCACCTTATGACCGACGATGAAGACAGTTTTCAGGCAAAGATGAGGATGTAACAAGGCGTGTAGCAGCCACTATCACGGGGTAAGGCTCGCCGCGCTGGCTGTTAAAGTGGTGCACGCCTTGCGCACCACTTTTACCGGATCAAACGCGGAAGCGGCTGACCATGCTTTGCAGCTGGCCACCCAGGCGCGCCAGCTCCACCGAGTTGGCGGCGGTCTCCTCGCTGGCAGCAGCGGTCTGCTCGGCCACGTCGCGCACGCTCAGTACGCTGCGGCCGATCTCTTCGGCGACCGCACCCTGCTGTTCGGCAGCCGCGGCGATCTGCTGATTCATCGACTGAATATTGGACACCTTCTGGTTGATCACACCCAGCGCGACGCCGGCCTTGCGCGCCGATTCGACGCTGCCTTCGGTAAGGCTGCGGCTCTGGCCGAGCACCCCCGCCACCTCCTCGGTACCGCGCCGCAGGGCGCCGATCAGGCTTTCGATTTCTTCGGTGGACTGCTGCGTGCGCCGCGCCAGGCTACGCACTTCATCGGCAACGACAGCAAAACCGCGTCCTGCTTCGCCCGCACGCGCGGCCTCGATGGCTGCGTTGAGCGCCAGCAGGTTGGTCTGATCGGCCACGGCCTTGATCACGTCCATCACGCTGCCGATCTTCTCGCTTTCTTTCTGCAGCAGATTCATGGCGTCGGTGGAGCGCGCCATCTCGCCGGCCAGCGCCTCGATCTGGCCAATCGCCTCGGCCACGACTCGATCCCCCTGGTTCGCCTCGGCATCCGCGTCCGCCGCGGCCAGCGAGGCCTGCTCGGCATTGCGCGCCACCTCGTTGACCGTGGCCGACATCTCCTGCATGGCGGTCGCCACCTGATCGGTTTCCTGCTTCTGGCTGTTGACCCCGGCACTGGTCTGCTCCGTCACAGCCGAGAGCTGCTCGGCCGCGCTGGCAATCTGGCTGACGCTGTCGCTGATGCCACCGATCAGTTCACGCAGGGAGCGGCCCATACGCTGGACGCCTTGCTGCACCACGCCAATTTCGTCGCTACGGCTGGTTTCCGGCAGGTCGGTCAGGTCGCCCGAGGCGATGCGCTCGACCACCGCCAACGTCTCGCCAAGCGGGCGGGTGATCTGACGGATTATCACGATGGCTGCGCCAATGCCGACGAGCAGTGCTACCAGCGTGGCGATCAACTGTATGGATTTGGCTGACGAGCTGTCACTGTCGCGCTGCATGATCTGATTGCGGATCAGCTCGTTACTCAGCCTGACGATTTCGTTACCGGCCTGGTCCAACTCGTCACGCGCCTTGAGCGCCGCAGTATTGGCCTGCTGGAAGGCCGCTACCACCGCCCGGTAGGTTTCGAAACCGCTTTGAATCGCCTTAACTTGCGTGGCGCTTTCACTGCCCATGGACAGCTCCAGCTGGACCAGACTGTCGGCCGTGCGCTGCA
The DNA here is from genome assembly GCF_002439135.1 of Pseudomonas sp. UBA6323. Lineage (NCBI taxonomy): Bacteria > Pseudomonadati > Pseudomonadota > Gammaproteobacteria > Pseudomonadales > Pseudomonadaceae > Pseudomonas > Pseudomonas sp. UBA6323. The sequence continues at coordinate 3,299 of NZ_DJSX01000042.1, forward strand.
CCTGTCGAGCCACGGCTGCTTCGGTGTCGGCGTTGACGTTGGCGGTGTAGCCACGTACCTCGTAGCGCATCAGCTGGATACCTTCACGGGCATCACGCATCGCGCGGTAGCGCACCTGGCGCTGCGGGTCGTACTCCGGCATACGCTCTATGCCGCCCTCGAGCGCCTCGATCTCGGCGAAGACGTCGCGTGCCAGCCCTCCCATTTCCTTGCGCGCCTGCGCCGCCTGCGCAAAGCCGGCTTTCATGGCCTTCAGCGAGGCCTGATAGTTGACGATCAGGCTATCCTGCTGCTTGAGCAGACCGATGTTTCCAGCCGATACGAAGTTACCGATGATGCGCTGGTGAGCCTCCCGGTATCGGTCGAGAGACTGCTGCATGGTCTCTCCACGCTCCTCGTCACCGTTGCTCATCACATAACGCACGCGGTCCACTCTCAAGGCACTGAGCAGGTCGTTGACTTGGTTGATCTCGACCACCCGCTGGCTGCGCTCGCTCATGCGGCTTATGCCGGTCCAGCCGCTGAAAGCGAGCACGAGAGTAAGAGACAGAATGAAGCCGAAGCTGAAAGCGAGTTTCAACCTAACGCTGACATTGCCGAGCCATTTGCTCATGAGAATTCTCCGTCCAAGGAAGAGGGATTGGGCATCCGCTGGAGAATTTTTCTTGTTGCCAGCCCGCTAGCCTTCAGCACTCACATAGAGTGACCAATTAGTCGACGATATCATGACGCCACTATTAAGTCATCATTCAACTAGATGACCAAATGACTGCCCGTGGACGAAAATGGCGTCACTTCAGCAATTGCAGGGCCTCTACGCTGCATCGCTGAATCTGCGCCCAATCACTGTTTTCCACCCATTCACGCTGGAACATCCAGGTGCCGCCGACGCACATGACGTTGGGCTGCGCCATGTAACCCTGCAGGTTGTCCGTCGTGATGCCACCAGTCGGGCAGAAACGCACGCCGCCGAAGGGGCCGGCGAGCGCCTTGAGCATCGCCACGCCGCCACAGACCTCTGCCGGAAACAGCTTGAAGCGGCGATAGCCCAGGGCGTAGCCGACCATCACATCGGACGCGCTGCTCACACCTGGCAGCAGCGGCAGCGGGTTGTCCAGCGCCGCCAGCAGCAGTTCGCGCGCACTCCCCGGCGTGACGATGAACTGCGCACCGGCATCAGTTGCGGCGGCGAGCATGCTCTCGTCCAGCACGGTGCCGGCGCCGACACAGAGCTCGGGGCGTTCGGCACGCAGGCGACGAATCGCCTCTAGGCCGTGCTCCGAACGCAGGGTCACTTCCAGCACTCGCAGGCCACCGGCGGCCAGTGCATCGGCTAACGGCAGAATGTCCGCCTCACGGGCGATGGTGATCACCGGCATGATCCGCGCCTGGGCGCAGATGCGGTCGATCTCGGCGATTTTGTCGGCCATGCGCGCGCGCTGGTCTTGGTCGAGGCTGGTCATGTCAGGGGCACCAATGAATTTCGAGAGGGGAATGCAGGAACGCGCGGATCGGCAGCTCGGAGGTTTCACCGGGCTGCAGCGCCGCGCTGAGGATGTTCAGTTTCGCCTGGCCCTGGATCGCCAACAGCGGCAGGCGTGCGCTGGCCAGTATCGGCAGGGTCAGGGTCAGGCGCTGCGCCGGCTCGCTCGGCGCCAGCATCGGCAGCACACGGCGCGCACAAGCTGGCTGAAGCGCCTGGTGCAGATTGGGGCTGTGCGGGAACAGCGAGGCGGTATGGCCGTCATCGCCCATGCCCAGCACCAGCACGTCGATAGGCGCCAACGCGGCGACCGCCGCATCAGCCAGCTCGGCCGCCTGTTCGAGGTTGCCGGCCACTTGATAAAGGCTGAGAAAACGCGCTTCGGCCGCCGCCCCACGCAGCAGGTGACGGCGCACCAGCGCCTCGTTGCTGCCCGCGTGATTGATCGGCACCCAGCGCTCGTCAGCCAGGCTCACCAGCACCTGCGCCCACTGCACGTCCTGCTGCGCCAGCGCTTCGAAGAACGGCACCGGACTGCGCCCACCAGACACCACTAACGTGGCCTGACCGCGACTGGCAATGGCTGCACGCAGCGCATCGGCTACGCGCACCGCCATCGCCTGGGCCTGTTGTTCGGCACTGTCGTAGGGGCAGGCCTGTACGCCCTGCGGCAGTTTCAGTTCAGAGATCGCCATACCAGCTCCTGCCATCCCGGGTGATCAAGGCCACCGAGGCCATCGGGCCCCAGCTGCCGGCGGTGTAGGGTTTCGGCGCTTCGCCGAGGCGCTGCCAGCCGTCGATCAACTGATCGCACCACTGCCAGGCGTATTCGATCTCGTCCTTGCGCACGAACAGGTTCTGGTTGCCGCGCATCACCTCCAGCAGCAGACGCTCGTAGGCATCGGGAATGCGCGCACTGCGGTAGGTATCGGAGAAACTCAGCTGCAGCGGGCCGCTGCGCAGCTGCATGCCCTTGTCCAGGCCCTGATCCTTGGTCAGCACCTGCAGGGCGATGCCCTCGTCCGGCTGCAGGCGGATGATCAGCTTGTTGCCGATCAGCTGGCGCTGCTCCGGGGCGAAGATGTAGTGCGGCGGCGCCTTGAAGTGGATGACGATCTGCGACAGTTTCTGCGGCATGCGCTTGCCGGTTCGCAGGTAGAACGGCACACCGGCCCAGCGCCAGTTGCGGATGTCGGCACGCAGGGCGACGAAGGTTTCTGTGTCGCTCTGGGTATTGGAATTCTCTTCCTCCAGATAGCCCGGCACCGGCCGCCCGTCACTGCTGCCGGCGACGTACTGGCCACGGACCACGCGCTGACCGAGCTGCTCGACACTGATCGGCTCCAGCGCCTTGAGCACCTTGACCTTCTCGTCGCGGATGCTGTCGGCGGACAGATCGCTAGGCGGGTCCATGGCGATCAGGCAGAGCAGCTGCAGCAGGTGGTTCTGGATCATGTCGCGCAACTGCCCGGCCTGATCGAAGTAACCCCAGCGGCCCTCGATGCCGACCTTCTCGGCGACCGTGATTTCCACGTGGGAGATGTGGTTCTGGTTCCACTGGGTCTCGAACAGGCTGTTGGCGAAGCGCAGGGCGATGAGGTTCTGCACCGTCTCCTTGCCCAGGTAATGGTCGATGCGATAGACGCGATTCTCCGGGAACACCTGGGCCACGGCATCGTTGACCGCACGCGAGGACGAGAGGTCATGGCCGATCGGCTTTTCCAGTACCACCCGCGTACCTTCGGCCAGCCCCACGACATCTAGGTTGGCGCAGATGCCGCCATACACCGATGCCGGCGTGGCGAAGTAGGCGATCAACTGATCCTGAGGGCTGACATGCTCGAGCAGCGCGGCATAGTCCTCGGCCTTGAGAAAATCCATCGTCAGATAGTTCAGCCGCGCAAGGAAGCGCGCCAGGTCGGGGTCCGTCAGTTCCTTGGCCGGCACGTACAGCCGCAGAGCCTGCTCGATAGCGAGCAGATGCCGACTCGGCTCACCGCCGTCACGCGCCAAGGCGAGAATGCGAGTGCCATCGTGCAGCAAACCGGCGCGATCGAGCTGGTAAAGCGCGGGAAATAGCTTGCGCAAAGCCAGATCGCCCAGCGCGCCGAACAGGGCCAAGGTGCAGGATTCAAGTTTCATCGGCATGAGTTTGTTCTTTTATCAAGATGAACTAGAAATACCGGGTGATACTGCATTTATCAAGAAAAAATGTTGTCATAGCAACAACATTTTCTATAACCACCGATAAGCCAGTGGTGGCCCGAGGGCAGCATCAGTAGGATAGGCCGGCCGTTTGGCTGCCCAGCCCTGCTGCAGAGCCCCGTTAAACCGCTCGTAAGGAACCCCTATGGACCGAGTGCGCAATCTGCTGGAACAGATCCAGAGCCGCCTGGACGACCTGAACAAGGCCGAACGCAAGGTCGCCGAAGTGATTCTGCATGACCCACAGCAGGCCACTCGTTTCAGCATCGCTGCACTGGCACAGGCGGCCGGTGTCAGCGAGCCCACGGTCAACCGCTTCTGCCGCTCATTCGGCGCCAACGGCTACCCCGAGCTTAAAATGCAGCTGGCGCAAAGCTTGGCCAGCGGCGCCGCCTACGTCAGCCGCGCAGTGTCCGCCGACGACGGTCCCGAGGCTTACACGCGCAAGATCTTCGGCAGCACCATCGCCTCGCTGGACAGCGCCTGCCAGAGCCTCGATCCGCAGCACGTCAGCCGCGCCGTCGACCTGCTGATCCAGGCGCGGCAGATCCACTTCTTCGGCCTCGGCGCCTCGGCCTCGGTTGCGCTTGACGCTCAGCACAAGTTCTTTCGCTTCAACCTCGCGGTTTCGGCCCACTCCGACGTGCTGATGCAGCGCATGATCGCCTCGGTGGCGCACACCGGCGATCTGTTCGTGATCATTTCCTACACCGGACGCACCCGCGAGCTGGTGGAGGTGGCGCGCCTGGCGCGTGAGAATGGCGCTTCTGTCCTCGGACTGACCGCCGCCGGCTCGCCGCTGGCCAAGACCAGCACCCTGAGCCTGGACATTCCGCTGCCGGAAGACACCGACATCTACATGCCAATGACTTCACGCATCATTCAACTCACCGTACTCGACGTACTCGCCACTGGCGTCACCCTGCGCCGAGGCGTGGACTTCCAGCCGCACCTGCGCAAGATCAAGGAAAGCCTGACCGCCAGCCGCTATCCGGCGGATGAAGAGTCGCTGTAGAGATTCGGACAAGGCATCTGCGCGTAGGTTGCGCCGATGATGTCCGCGCCCACCCGCATCGCGCCGTTCAGGCAAATTGCGTCGCTTCTGGTAGGCTTGCCGGCTTTCCCGAAAAGCCCAGGCCTCATTCCATGCAAGCACTGATCGCCTTCAGCCGTTTCATCGGCAACACCTTCGCCGTCTGGGTGTTGCTGTTCGCCGTCATGGCCTTCTTCCAACCCAGCTGGTTCCTGCCGCTGACCGCCTGGATCGTCCCGCTGCTCGGGCTGATCATGTTCGGCATGGGCCTGACTCTGAAGGGCGCAGATTTCCAGGAAGTCGCCCGCCGCCCGCTGGCGGTGCTGCTGGGTGTGCTGGCGCAGTTCAGCATCATGCCACTGGTGGCCTGGGTGCTGTGCCAGGCATTCGCCCTGCCACCTGAGATTGCCGTGGGCGTGATTCTGGTGGGCTGCTGCCCAGGCGGCACCGCCTCCAATGTGATTACCTGGTTCGCCCGTGGCGACCTGGCGCTGTCGGTATCGATCACCGCCGTCACTACTCTGCTCGCTCCGCTCGTCACCCCGGCGCTGATCTGGATGCTGGCCTCGGAATGGCTGCCGGTGTCGTTCGGCGCCATGTTCATTTCTATCCTCAAGATGGTGCTACTGCCCATCGCCCTCGGCCTGATCGCCCAGCGTCTGCTTGGCGAGCGAGTAAAAACCGCCGTCGAGGTACTGCCGCTGATTTCCGTGGTGAGCATCGTCGCCATCGTCGCCGCAGTGGTCGCGGCCAGCCAGGGCAAGATCGCCGAATCCGGCCTGCTGATCATGGCCGTGGTGATCCTGCACAACGGCATCGGCCTGGGCCTGGGGTATCTCGCCGGGCGCCTGTTCGGCATGTCGCTGGCGCAGCGCAAGACGCTGTCCATCGAAGTCGGCATGCAGAACTCCGGCCTCGGTGCCGCGCTGGCCAGCGCGCACTTCAGCCCGCTGGCCGCCGTGCCCAGCGCCCTGTTCAGCGTCTGGCACAACCTGTCCGGCCCGCTGCTGGCGACCCTCTACCGGCGCATGGGCCAGGATGGCAAACAAAGCACCGACTGATTGAGTGCCGCACACCAAATCCGGGCGCCTTGCCCCGGACACGCCGATATGCACAATAACGGTGCGCGCGAGGACGACCTCCACACCCTGAGCCCAGGGTGGCTCATCCGGGGACGGCCCCTTCAGCCACTGGAGGTAACCATGTCCTGGATCATCCTGTTTCTCGCCGGCCTGTTCGAGGTCGGCTGGGCCATCGGCCTGAAATACACCGAAGGCTTCACCCGCCCGCTGCCAACGGCGCTGACCGTCTGCGCCATGCTGGTCAGCCTCGGCCTGCTGGGCCTGGCCATGAAGGAGCTGCCGCTGGGCACCGCCTACGCCATCTGGACCGGCGTCGGCGCCGTGGGTACGGTGATCGCCGGCATTATCCTATTCGGCGAGTCGATGGCGCTGCTGCGCCTGGCCAGCATGGCGATGATCGTCTGCGGGTTGGTCGGGCTCAAGCTGAGCCACTGAGAAAGCCGGAATCCAGCTTTGTGGGAGGCGCTTCAGCGGCGCATCGCGGCTGCGACTGCATGGATGCAGGGAGCGAAGCAGAATGCCCGAGCCGAAAGCCCCTCCCACAAGCTCAACGCCAATCCCCGCGCAACTCGGCCACCTGCGCCTGCAGCACGTCACGCTTGGCCTGCTCCGGCGCGACCGGCGCGCCAGCCACCAGGCACACCCGCGACCACAGGCGTTTGAACAATCCCTTGTGCGGATCGCGACTGAAGAAACTGCCCCACAGGCCCTGCAGCGCCATCGGAATCACCGGCACCGGATTCTCTTCGAGAATCCGCTCGACCCCGGCCCTGAACTCGTCGATCTCGCCATCCCCGCTCAGCTTGCCCTCGGGAAAGATGCACACCAGCTCGCCGTTGCGCAGGTACTCGGCGATCTTCTTGAACGCGGCGTCGTAGATCAGCAGGTCCTCGCTGCGACCGGCGATCGGCACGGTGCCGGCGGTGCGGAAGACGAAATTGAGCACCGGCAGATCGTAGATCTTGTAGTACATGACGAAGCGCACCGGCCGGCGGATAGCGCCGCCGATCAACAGCGCATCGACGAAAGACACGTGGTTACACACCAGCACCGCCGCGCCTTCATCCGGAATCACGCCCAGGTTCTTGTGCTCGACGCGGTACATCGAATGCCCCAGCAGCCAGATGAGAAAGCGCATGCTGAACTCGGGGACGATCTTGAAGATGTAGCTGTTGACCGCGATGTTCATCAGCGACACCACCAGAAACAGCTGCGGAATCGACAGCCCGGCGACGCTCAGGAACAGGATCGCAACGATGGCCGACGCAACCATGAACAACGCATTGAGGATGTTGTTCGCCGCGATTACCCGCGCCCGCTCGTGCTCGGCGGTGCGCGACTGAATCAGCGCGTACAGCGGCACGATGTAGAAGCCGCCGAACAGGCCGATGCCGAGAATGCAGCCGAGAATCCACCAGGCCTGGCCATGGCCCAGCAGCGCCAGCCAGTCATGCGGCGTGGCGCCCTGCGGGAAGCCGCCAGAGAACCACCACAGCAACATACCGAACAGGGTCAGACCGATGGAGCCGAACGGCACCAGGCCGATCTCCACCTTGTGCCCGCTCATGCGCTCGCAGAGCATCGAGCCCAGGCCGATCCCCAGCGAGAACACGGTGAGAATCAGCGTCACCACGCTTTCGTCGCCGGACAACCACTCCTTGGCGTAGGCCGGGATCTGCGTCAGGTAGATCGCGCCGAGAAACCAGAACCAGGAGTTGCCCACCAGCGAGCGTGAAACCGCCGGGCGCTGGCCCAGGCCAAGTTTGAGGATCGCCCAGGACTGGCGAAAGATGTTCCAGTCCAGCGGCAGTTCCGGCATCGCCGCCGAAGCCTTGGGAATGGCCTGGCTGGCCAGGTAACCGAGCAGCGCCACGCCTACCACCGAGCCGGCGACGATGGACGCATAGCTGCTGCTGGCCATCATGATGCCGGCGCCGATGGTGCCGGCCAGAATCGCCAGGAAGGTGCCCATTTCCACCAGTGCGTTGCCGCCAACCAGTTCCTCTTCCTTCAAGTGCTGCGGCAGGATCGAGTACTTCACCGGGCCGAACAGCGCCGACTGCGTACCCATGGCGAACAACACGGCGAGCATCAGCGGCAGGCTGTCGAACAACACCCCGGCAGCGCCGGCGAGCATGATCAATATCTCGGCAGCCTTGATCTTGCGGATCAACGAATCCTTGGCGAACTTCTCGCCAAACTGGCCGCCGAGCGCGGAGAACAGAAAGAACGGCAAGATGAACAGCAAGGCGCAGAGGTTGACCAGCAGATCGCGGTCGACGCCCGTGTTGAGCTTGAAGAGGATGGCGAGAATCAGCGACTGCTTGAAGATGTTGTCGTTGAAGGCGCCTAGCAATTGCGTCACGAAAAACGGCAGGAAGCGCTTCTTGCCGAGCAGGGCGAATTGCGATTGTTGGGTCATCGTCCATGGTCCTCGCGGGAGTCGGTTTTGCCCGCACAGGCATTTGACTGCAAATCGCCCCACGAAAGCCACAGGGCAAATGCGAACGCCTTGGCTAACACCACTTCGTGGGAGGTGATGCTGTTCATCTAAGGCTGCGTGCGCTTAGCCCCCCTCTCCCATCCATGGGAGAGGGGCTGGGGGAGAGGACTGAACAGCAGCAAAACCGCCGGCTTCTCCTATTCGAACGCGGCCCGCCCTTCCCCCAAAGGGGCCAGGGGACTAATTGCGCTCCACCACTTTTATATGAACAGCATTACCTTTGTGGGAGGGGCTTTCGGCTCGGGCATCCTGCTTCGCTATACCTCCTGCATCCATGCAGTCGTAGCCGCGATGCTTTCGCCGCTGAAGCGCCTCCCACGCCCGACGATCTCGGTCCAGTGGGTATGCCAAACGCAGCGCAAAAAAAAAACGGCAGCCCAATCGGGCTACCGTTCTCGAACTCGGAGAAAACGTCAGTGCCCTCGCACTGACTACAACCTCACCTGCACTCCCTGGGGGAATGCCAGCGCAGTCTGACAAAAGCCAGGCACAGCGTCCGTTTAGCTTTGTTAACTGCCTGCAAAGAAATGTAAACGGCGGATGACTGCACGGTCCGCGGCGCGGCACAATCGCGCCCATGAACGCCTACCACCCGGCCTGCTGCAGCCCCCTCGACGATCATGATTCGCTACCGCGCCCGCTCGCCGGCGCGCAGCTGATCAGCACACGCTTCGACCCGGCCTTGCTGGCAGAAGACGATCTCGCCCGCTGCGGCATCCCCCCCGTGCGCGGCGTCGCCAAGCGTCAGGCCGAATACCTGGCCGGGCGTCTGTGCGCACGCGAAGCGCTGCGCCGCGTGACCGGCCAGGCCAGCGTGCCGGCAGTGGGTGAAGACCGCGCGCCGCAATGGCCGCGTGGCGTGGTCGGCTCCATCACCCACGGAGACAACTGGGCCGCCGCGCTGGTCGCGCCGGATGATCGATGGCGCGCCGTGGGCCTGGACGTCGAGCGCCTGCTGCCGGCCGAACGCGCCCAACGCCTGCAGGGCGAAATCCTCACCCCCACCGAGCTGCAACGCCTGCAAGACCTCGACGAAAACGCCCGCGCCCTGCGCATCAGCCTGACCTTTTCGATCAAGGAAAGCCTGTTCAAGGCGCTCTACCCGCTGACCCTGACACGCTTCTATTTCCAGGACGCCGAGCTGCTGGACGTCGATCAGGACTGCGCGCGCCTGCGCCTGCTGATCGACCTGAACACGGACTGGCGCGCGGGCACCGAGCTGGACGGGCAATTCGTGCTGTTCAACAACAAGGTGCTGAGCCTGGTGGCGGTGGCGGCGTAATCATGCATCGTCTCATCATGGCTAGCTCGGTGCGCACGCCCCCCCTACAGAACTGGCGGCGGTCGCGGCGTAGCCCGGATGAAATCCGGGAACAGGTGGCCGGCCAGCCCCGGATTGCATCCGGGCTACAGAGCTGATCGCGTTCGACCATTTCTTATGAACAGCATTACGCCAAGTGCAGGCTTTTGGTTCAGGGCCGGCGCGTGTCATCGGCGCGCATCCGAGCGGACGGTGATGGTGCGTTTGTAGCTGCATTCCCTCGTGGCAGCGTGCGCTGTGGGAGCGGACTTGTCCGCGAACGGGACGGATTAGAAGCATCGCGGCCAAGGCCGCTCCCACAGTTTCGTAGCCCGGATGAAATCCAGAGGATGATGCAGAAATCGCCCCGGATTGCATCCGGGCTACAGAGCTGGTCGCGTTCGGCCGTTTCTTATGAACAGCATTACGCCAAGTGCGGGCTTTTCGGTTCCGGGCCGGCGCGCGCCATCGGCGCGCATGGCGCACCCGAGCGGACGGTGACGGTGCGTTTGTAGCTGCATTCCCTCGTGGCGGCGTGCTCTGTGGGAGCGGACTTGTCCGCGAACGGGGCGGATTAGAAACATCGCGGCCAAGGCCGCTCCCACAGTTTCGTAGGCCGGATGAAAATGCGGGAATGATGCAGAAATCGCCGTGGATTGCAGCCGGGCTACGGGCTGCAGCGCTACGCCGACGCCTACTCGCCCTGGCGCCGCGGCCACACCAGGCTGAAGCGCGCGCCGCCGAGGCTGTCGCTGCGGCCGATCTGCGCGCGGCCGCCGTGCCAGTAGATGATCCTGCGCACGATGGACAGGCCCAGGCCATGGCCACCGGATGCGCGCGTGCGGCTGTCGTCGAGGCGCAGGAAAGGACTGAACAGACGCTCCCAGGCTTCTTCCGGCACGCCCGGCCCGTCGTCCTCGACGTCGATGCGGCAACGCTTGTAGCCGACCTGGCAACTGATTAGCACCCGCCCTTCGGCATAACGCATGGCGTTGCTCACCAGATTCTGCAACGCCCGATGCAGGTAGCGCGGCTCGGCCTCGACCCAGCAGGCGCCCTCGGCCTGCACGCTAAGCGCCGCACCACATTCCACGCGCACCTTGTTGCTCAGCGGTGCCAGCTCGTCGATCACCTGATCGATCAGCGCCTTGAGCTCCACCTGCTGGAAATTCAGCGCCGGCGAGCCCTGCTCCAGGCGCGCGTAGGTCAGCATCTCGTCGACCAGCTTGTCGAGGTCCTGGATATCACTGTCCATGCCATCCATATATTTGCGCCGAGCACTTTCGTTGGGTGCATCGGCGATCATCTCCAGGCCGAAGCGCAGCCGCGCCACCGGCGTGCGCAACTCGTGGGACACCGCACGCACTAGCTCACGCTGGGTACTCAGGGAGGTCTGCAGATGCTCGGCCATGGCATTGAAGCTGCTGGCCAGGCGCCCCACCGAGTCCGCGCCGCGCGTCGGCACGCGCGCATCCAGGCGGCCGCTGGCGATATGCGTGGCAGCGCTTTCCAGCGCTCGCAGGCGCTGCTCCAGCGAGCGCACCAGCAGGTACACGATCAGGCCGATCAGGCTCAGGCCCAGCGCGCCGATCAGCACCAGCAGCTGCGGCGGATAGGGGTTCATCTGGTACAGCGGGCCGATCTCCAGCACCCAGGGCGTATCGACGATGCCGGAGAACACGTAAATGGAGTCGCCGCCCTTGCCCAGCGCCATCACCGTATCGCCCTCGTCGATGCGGCGGCGCTGATCGGGGTCGACGGTGGCGTCCTCGAGCCGCACCAGCTGCAGATCGAAGCCAAACTGCTTGGCCTCCTTCAGTTCGGCCAGGCGTTGCGGCTGCTCATGCACCGGATAGCGCACCAGCTCGTCGATCAGCAGGTAGTTAGTGGCCCGCGCCAGCTGCTCGCTGATCTGCTGGATCTCGCCGGTCAGCAGCAGCGGCTGCGTGCCGTCGAGCAGGCCGTAGACCTTGGCCGAGTGCGGGCCGGTCTGCTGCACCAGCACGTGGCCGCGTTGCAGCCGGTTGCGCTCGCTGCTCTCCAGCGCCACGTCGCTCAGCGCCTGCAGCTCCAGCGGGATGCCGAGCAGGCGCGACCACACCACCAGGGCGCGCTTACGCTCCACTGCGTTCATCGGCAGCAGGTTGTCCGCCATCAGGCGGAAGGTGCCGCGCGCCAGGCCTTCGCGGTACTGGTCGCCGCGCACTTCGTTGACCAGATGCAGCGTGCCGACGCCCAGCAACGCCACCAGCACCAGCGCGGCGAGCATGCCGCCGTAGATACGCAGGAAGATCGAGTTCATGGCCGCCCGATCAATCGCGCAGAAGCGGCGCATCACCGAAGGGCAGCGCTTCGGCGGCCTCGGCGACGAATAGGTAGCCCTTGCTGCGCACCGTCTTGATCATCCGCGGATGCATCGGGTCGTCACCGATTTTCGGGCGGATGCGCGAGATGCGCACGTCGATGGAGCGGTCCTGGCCGTCGTACTCGATGCCTCGCAGGGAATTGAAGATTTCCTCGCGCGACAGGATACGCCCGGCGTTGACCGCCAACAGCCACAACAGATCGAACTCGGCGCTGGTGAGCTCGACACCCTGCTCGCCCAGCCAGGCCTCGCGCATGGCACTGTCGATGGCCAGCGCACCGAATTGCAGGCGCCGCGTCTGGCTCTCGTCACGCTCGCTCTCACCACCCTCGCGGCGGCGCAGCAGCGCGCGAATGCGCGCCAGCAACACGCGCGGGCGCACCGGCTTGCACACGTAGTCATCGGCGCCCATCTCCAGGCCCAGCACCTGGTCCATGTCGTCGGTGCGCGCGGTGAGCATGAGAATCGGCCCCTTGTAGCCGCCGCGCACCTTGCGGCAGATGCTCAGGCCGTCTTCACCCGGCAGCATCAGGTCGAGAATCACCAGATCCGGCTGCTCGGCGAGAATTCGCGCCGCCGCACTGGCACCGTCGGCCTCGATGGCAACGCGCAAGCCATTGCCCTCCAGATACTCGCGGGTCAACTGCGCCAGGCGCTGGTCATCCTCGACGATCAGAATCTGCCACGCTTCTTGTTCCACACCTTCTCCCCTTTGCATACCGGCAAGCGCCGTAACTCCCTCATCCATTCTAGGGGCTGTACGCGTCTCGGTGCGAGCAGCAAACCAGCGCCGGGGCCTGGCCGGCTCGTCAAGCACAGCACATGCCAAAAGCACTATATATAGTGGTAGTCTGTGCGCCGCCAAACAGCTTCGCCAAGTCGCCCAAACCCTCCCTTCAAGGGCGACGAACGGTCGTCAGTGGCCAGAGCCAGAGAACACGCGGGCTACGCCGCTGGCGCCCACAAGACACTCACACCTTATCCACAGGTTGTTCTGTTTCGAGCGCCTTGCAATGCCTGCAACAGCGCACTATCTTGTATCCCCATCGCGCGATACCCACCAGATATTGGGTTACCGCAAAAAACCGGACACAAAAAGAACGAATCGCGCAAGCCCTTTTCACAGGGTTTTCCAAATGTTCCGGTCAATCGTTTCGCCCTAACCCAGGCCTGGCCCGGGTTACAGCCACGCCGCAACGCTCGACGCTGCGCGTGAGCCGGTCAGACAGCGGTCTTGCCCGTCAGTCGACCACTATATGTAGTAGGCGGGGTGTGGTAATGCCCCGCTGTGACTTATGCGCCAGGACGGCACTTGAAGTCGTGCCCACCCTGCCAGCTCTTGCGACACCCCGTACCCGGCCCCGCCGCCGCGTGCGGCTCAGTTGTTAATGGAATGAACGGCGGACAGGGCACGGTTTCTAATCGTGACGTCCAACCAAAAATTACAGAACACGGAGATCTCCATGCATACCGACACTACTCGCGAGAACCCGCAGGCCGTGGCGCCGCAGGCCGCTGAATCCTCCCAGGATCTGGCTGCCACCGCGCCCGGCCAACTGCGTGTGATCAAGCGCAACGGCACTGTCGTCCCCTACACCGATGACAAGATCACCGTCGCCATCACCAAGGCCTTCCTTGCAGTAGAAGGCGGCACCGCTGCCGCTTCGTCGCGTATCCATGACACCGTCGCGCGTCTGACCGAGCAGGTCACCGCCACCTTCAAGCGCCGCATGCCGTCCGGCGGCACCATCCACATCGAAGAAATCCAGGACCAGGTCGAACTGGCCCGGATGCGCGCCGGCGAGCAGAAAGTCGCCCGCGACTACGTGATCTACCGCGAAGCCCAGGCCAGCAAGCGCAAGGCCAGTGCCGGCAGCGAAATCGCCCAGCCGCACCCGAGCATCCGCATCACCAACGCCGCTGGCGAAGTACAGCCGCTGGACATGGGCCGCCTGCAAACCATCATCCGCGAAGCCTGCGAAGGCCTGGCCGAAGTCGACGGCGGTCTGATCGAGCGCGAAACCCTGAAGAACCTGTACGACGGCGTGGCCGAGAAGGACGTCAACACCGCCCTGGTGATGACTGCCCGTACCCTGGTCGAGCGTGAGCCGAACTACAGCTACGTCACCGCCCGCCTGCTGATGGACAACATCCGCGCCGAGGCCCTGAGCTTCCTCAGCATCGCTGGCAGCGCCACTCACCACGAGATGGCCGACCTGTATGCCAAGGCCCTGCCCGCCTACGTCGACAAGGGCGTGGAGTTCGAGCTGCTGGACGCCAAGCTGAAGGAATTCGACCTGGAGAAACTGGGCCGCGCCATCAACCACGAGCGCGACCAGCAATTCACCTACCTCGGCCTGCAGACCCTGTACGACCGTTACTTCATCCACAAGGACGGCATCCGCTTCGAACTGCCGCAGGTGTTCTTTATGCGCGTGGCCATGGGCCTGGCCATCGAAGAGCCGAAGAACCGCGAAGAGCGCGCCATCGAGTTCTACAACCTGCTGTCCTCGTTCGACTACATGGCGTCGACCCCGACCCTGTTCAACGCCGGCACCCTGCGTCCGCAGCTGTCCTCGTGCTACCTGACCACCGTGCCGGACGACCTGTCGGGCATCTACGGCGCCATCCACGACAACGCCATGCTGAGCAAATTCGCCGGCGGCCTGGGCAACGACTGGACCCCGGTACGCGCGCTGGGCTCCTACATCAAGGGCACCAACGGCAAGTCCCAGGGCGTGGTTCCGTTCCTGAAAGTGGTCAACGACACCGCCGTGGCGGTCAACCAGGGCGGCAAGCGCAAGGGCGCAGTCTGCGCCTACCTGGAAACCTGGCACATGGACATCGAGGAATTCCTCGAGCTGCGCAAGAACACCGGTGACGACCGTCGTCGTACCCACGACATGAACACCGCCAACTGGATTCCTGACCTGTTCATGAAGCGCGTCTTCGAAGACGGCAAGTGGACCCTGTTCAGCCCGAGCGAAGTACCGGACCTGCACGACCTGACCGGCAAGGCCTTCGAAGAGCGCTACGAGTACTACGAAGCCCTGATCGAGTACGGCAAGATCAAGCTGTACAAGACCATCCAGGCCAAGGACCTGTGGCGCAAGATGCTCTCGATGCTGTTCGAGACCGGCCACCCGTGGCTGACCTTCAAGGACCCGTGCAACCTGCGCAGCCCGCAGCAGCACGTGGGCGTGGTACACAGCTCCAACCTGTGCACCGAGATCACCCTGAACACCAACAAGGACGAGATCGCCGTCTGCAACCTGGGCTCGGTCAACCTGGTCAACCACATCGTCGACGGCAAGCTGGACATCGAGAAACTCGGCCGCACCGTCAAGACTGCTGTGCGCATGCTCGATAACGTCATCGACATCAACTACTACAGCGTCGACCAGGCACGTAACTCCAACCTCAAGCACCGTCCGGTCGGCCTCGGCCTGATGGGCTTCCAGGACGCCCTGTACCTGCAGCACATCGCCTACGGTTCGGACGCGGCCATTGAGTTCGCCGACAAGTCGATGGAAGCCATCAGCTACTACGCCATCCAGGCCTCCTGTGACCTGGCCGAAGAGCGTGGCAGCTACAGCACCTTCGAAGGTTCGCTGTGGAGCAAGGGCATCCTGCCGCTGGACTCGCAGCAGATTCTGATCGAAGCCCGTGGCCAGAAGTACATCGACGTCGACCTGTCCGAATCGCTGGACTGGGCGCCGATCCGCGAGCGCGTGAAGAAAGGTATTCGTAACTCGAACATCATGGCCATCGCGCCGACCGCGACCATCTCCAACATCATTGGCGTGTCGCAGTCCATCGAGCCGACCTACCAGAACCTGTATGTGAAATCGAACCTCTCCGGCGAATTCACCGTGATCAACCCCTACCTGGTGCGCGACCTGAAAAACCGCGGCCTGTGGGACCCGGTCATGGTCAACGACCTGAAGTACTACGACGGTTCCGTGCAGCAGATCGAGCGCATCCCGCAGGATCTGAAAGACCTGTACGCCACCGCCTTCGAAGTGGAAACCAAGTGGATCGTCGACGCTGCCAGCCGTCGCCAGAAGTGGATCGACCAGGCTCAGTCGCTGAACCTGTACATCGCCGGCGCCTCGGGCAAGAAGCTGGACGTGACCTACCGCATGGCCTGGTACCGTGGCCTGAAAACCACCTACTACCTCCGTGCCCTGGCCGCCACCAGCACCGAGAAGTCCACCATCAACACCGGCAAGCTCAACGCTGTATCCGCTGGTGGTGACGAAGGCTTCTCGGCCAAGGCCCAGGCCCCTGCCCAGCAGGCCGCCCCGGCCCCGGCGCCAGTACCGAAAGCGTGTGCCATCGACGAACCCGACTGCGAAGCTTGTCAGTAAGGCTTTCGCGTGGATCTGAGCGGCGCCCGCGTCGTTGCCTGGTAGGCCGGCCCCCATCACGTACTTGAAGTACGCTCAGGGGCTCCGACCTACCAGGCGCCTAGCGCACACTCGCTCAGCTACACGCTCGAAGGTCTGTGAAGCTCTAAAGCGATTCAGCAGTAAATCCCTCTCCCGCTTGCGGGAGAGGGTTAGGGAGAGGGCAAAGCTCTTTGTAGGAGCGGATTTATCCGCGATGCTTCCCTCCCCCATCTAATTCCCGCCCGTCCTCCTCCGGGACGAGGGGCAAAGGGTCAGCCAGCAATCCACCGCCTGCTGACCAGTGGTACCCGTTTACCCTTGCGCGCATCACGCAACGGAACATAATTCAAATTATCTGTATATCCATACAGGCCGGTTCGTTAACCGGCCCTCACGCAGGAGCCAAGCCATGCTGAGCTGGGATGAATTCGACAAGGAAGACGGCGCAGAAGCAGCCGCCGCAAGCAAAGCCACCGCACAAAGCGCCGGCACCAACTTCGACAAGCTCGACAGCGAAGCTGCCGGCTCGGTCGAGCAGGCCCGCGCCGTTGACGCCAACGACTCCGACGCCGTCGCCCGCGCCAAGAAAGCCCTGAACGACCTCGACATCCAGGAAGGCCTGGACGACCTCGAAGGCGCCTCCGCGCGTGTGCAGGTCGGCGACAAGCAGATGATCAACGCCCGCGCCGACCTCAACCAGCTCGTACCCTTCAAGTACGACTGGGCCTGGCAGAAGTATCTGGATGGTTGCGCCAACCACTGGATGCCGCAGGAAGTGAACATGAACGCCGACATCGCGCTGTGGAAATCCACCGACGGTCTCTCCGAAGACGAGCGCCGCATCGTCATGCGCAACCTCGGCTTCTTCTCCACTGCCGACAGCCTGGTTGCCAACAACCTGGTCCTGGCCGTGTACCGCCTGATCACCAACCCCGAGTGCCGTCAGTACATCCTGCGCCAGGCCTTCGAGGAAGCGATCCACACCCACGCCTACCAGTACTGCATCGAATCGCTGGGCATGGATGAAGGCGAGATCTTCAACATGTACCACGAGATCCCGAGCGTCGCGAAGAAGGCCTCCTGGGGCCTGAAGTACACCCGCTCGATCTCCGATCCCAAGTTCCAGACCGGCACCCCGGAAACCGACCGCCAGTTCCTGCGCAATCTGATCGCCTACTACTGCGTACTGGAAGGCATCTTCTTCTACTGCGGCTTCACCCAGATTCTCTCCATGGGCCGCCGCAACAAGATGACCGGCACCGCCGAGCAGTTCCAGTACATCCTGCGTGACGAGTCCATGCACCTGAACTTCGGCATCGACGTGATCAACCAGATCAAGATCGAGAACCCACACCTGTGGGATGCCCAGATGAAGGACGAAGCGACCCAGATGATCCTGCAGGGCACCCAACTTGAGATCGAATACGCGCGTGACACCATGCCGCGCGGCGTACTGGGCATGAACGCCGCGATGATGGAGGACTACCTCAAATTCATCGCCAACCGCCGCCTGACCCAGATCGGCCTGAAGGAAGAGTACCCGGGTACCACCAACCCCTTCCCGTGGATGAGCGAGATCATGGACCTGAAGAAGGAGAAGAACTTCTTCGAGACGCGAGTGATCGAGTATCAGACTGGTGGGGCGTTGAGCTGGGATTGATACCTGGGTCTAGACCATTAGGACAGATTAGAAAGCGCTTTGCCTGAGTACGGATGTTCGGGGTAGCGAGAGAAACTAAAAAGCCCCGCCTACTGCGGGGCTTTTTATTGGGCAAAATATGAATATTGAAAAATTTGCTTTAATCTCAAAACTACTCGACCTAACAGAGATTGAAAAAGTAGAAAATCTAGCTTTCTTTCATCACCAGATATCCAACTTAGAAAGCTTCTCAATTAGAGAGATATGCACTTGGTTTGAAATGCTAGGCCTACCTTCCCCTAACACCTCAAGACTTAAAAAGAAAATCTTAGAATCAAAAAAGCTAATCAAAGCTAAAGACAAAGATTCCTACAAGCTACACCCCAAAGCCACATTAGATTTTTTAAAAGAACTCCCAGAGCTAAAAAACACCAATGAGAACATCGAAACTATAGACTCAATTATCCCTCAAGCCTTGTACGCCGACACTCGCGGCTACATAGAGTCATTATCCAAGCAAATTAATGCATCCTTTGAAAACAACATATATGACGGATGCGCCGTTCTAATGCGAAGGCTTCTGGAAATACTACTCATACATTCCTATGAGGCGCTAAAAATAGAAGATCAAATCAAAGAATCAAACGGCGATTATCATAATTTAGCAACCATAATAAAACTAGCCATAAGCAACAAAAGCCTTGCCTTATCTAGAAACACAAAAGACTGCCTGGACACCTTTAGGAAGCTAGGAAATTTCTCTGCCCATAAGATTTATTACAATGCCAAAAGAGGTGACATAAAAGAAATAGCACCCGACTTCAGAGCTACCATTGAAGAACTTTTATATAAATCAAAACTATTAAAATAAGGGGATTCCATGATGACAGCAAAATTCAAAATCACTCTAAATAGTCAAAATATTGAAATAGAAGGATCAGAAGAATTCATAGAGCGACAAATAGAACGAATCCACTCGCTCCTCAAAATTTTTGACCAAAACAGCACAAGCAACAAGACCACAACCCCACAGCCAGCAAGCGAATTGCCCTTGGCCACGCCAGAAACAATCCACCCCAAAAGTGAGCTTTCAGTTCCGGACAACTTCGGCGAATGGATGTACAAGTTCAAAGAAGATATAAACGACCAAGAAAAAGCATTAATTTGCGCTTTTTATGTGCAAGCGAAATCCGCGACAAACGATTTCAAAACATCAGAAATCAACAACTGCCTAAAAGAACACGGAATCAAAATCGCCAACCCATCCACGAACATTCAACGCCTAGCAAGTAAAAAACTAACCTTTCAAACTCGAAAGGTTGGCAAGCTTATCTACATGCGCGTTTCAAAAGATGGCGAGTCTCACCTCAAATCTCGATTCAGAGGAACAGATTAAGAATTAAGCAAGAAACTTGGATTCAAAACAATCGGGGACAGACCACGACTTACCGGCGCCACCCATGCCCCCTTTTCGCCCTTACGGCGAGTCACTTTCTCTTTGCTCGCGCGAAAGAGAAAGTAACCAAAGAGAAAGCGCGCCCGACATCCGGGTTTCGCTGCGCTCAACTCCCCTCGCTCCGGCGCTGTTCCGAGGGTCGTCACGGTGGGCCATCCCTGGCCCATCGTTCCTCGTTTGGCATCCATGCCAAACGCCCCTCTCCACAGCACCTCCGCTCAGCCTCCTGACGGGATTCGGAGACCGAGTCGCCTGAATGTTTTGTGGAAGGTAGAGCAACAAGCAAGAGCAGAGCTTAAAGAGCCAGAGCAACGCGGCGTTGCCATGTTGCTCTGGCTCTTTAGTGTTTTTGAAGCACCGATCTCACTGGCAACGCCAAACGCCCCTTTCAGGAGGCCGAGTGGAATCGTTGTGTAAGGAGTTGAGCGGCATGGATGCCGCGAGAGCCGCGATGGGCCAGGGATGGCCCTTCGCGGCGTGCCCCTGGAGCAATGATGGAGCGAGGAAACATAGCGAAGCGCAGTAACAGCCGCAGGCTGGCCCGGAGGGTGAGCGAAGCGAATCAACCCGACGAAGTCGGGCCGGATGCCAGGGGCAAGACCTTTTGCTTACTTTTGGCGGGGCCGGCCATCCGGGCGTCTGCCAAAAGTGAGCCGCTGTAAGAGCGGAACCGGTATGAGAATCACCACATAAGCGGCGAGTTCACACCGTAGCATTCAACTTAAAAGCATCTGCCGCCCCGCAACCCGCAGGCGATAAGCGACAAAGCTTTCGATCAGGCGGGCAAGGGCGGCGATGGAGTTCATACCGCGATGATGGCTCTCTCGCGCGAGGTGCGCGGCAGGCCGCTAGTACAGCCTAGCGGCCCGTTCATTCTCTATAGTGGGCTTAATCGTCGTCCTGATCATCATTGTCCTCGTCGGCGCGGTAATCGAATGTACCCAGTGGCTGCAACACTTCCTCCATACGCTTGAGCCCACTTTCATCGATTGCACCGATGAAAATCTGCCCGGAGGAGAAAAGGATGTGACCACCTAACGAAGGGAATTGGACATTGAGATGGACATCCTCGTCATAAACCAAGTGGTTGATGAAATCGACCTCTGCATCGCCGTCCGTGTCACGCTCGTCGAATTCGAGGTACGTCTCGTACATGACGTTGTTTGCCAGTACTTCAAGGTTTTCGGGACTGGTGATCTCGAAGGCAGAGATTTCTTCACCATTACGCTTTAGCAAATAGGCCGGTAGATGCGGGGCTAAAAGTTGAGCCAACTGCTCATTGTCCTGCTCCGCCACTTTTGCCGCATCAACGACGAGCTTGCCGCGAAACTTCAGGCCTGGTACCGAATCCGGATCGATGACTGACATTTTCCGATAGAGCTCAAGTGAACAGCTCAGCTTGGTGTCACGCTGCAAACGCTTGATTTGGCAGACCTCACCGATTTCTCCATCCCAGCCATCATAATCGGGATCAACAACGGCAAGCTTCTGGCCGATGACCGCCTGCGCCTCAGGCGATAACCGCGCGAACCCAGCCCTATTCAGGGAACGATGGAAAGGGGGGAATTCGTCTTCCTGCTCATCATCCTGATCACCGTCATTGAGCACTTTGTGCAACTCGTCCTTCATCATGTCCATGAAGTCTTTGATATTCATATCGTCCACACATCCCTGAAAGTAGAGGTTTCCTGCCTAGTGGCAGGTTGCCAGATCATACTCGGGATTCGAAACGGCTCAATCTCCCGCTAGGTATCCCAGCACCACGTTGCGAATGCCTTCACGGTTCAGTTCCGTGATAGCCAGAAGCTCATGCCGAGCGTACTGCAAGTCGAGCAAGCCCTTGCCGGGGCAATCGCGCAGGCCGTACTGTGAATACGGACGATGGATCGTTCCCACGCTTCGCGTGTTGCCGACCCGCACCTGTAGGCAACGCAGAGCGCCACGAGCTGGCTATCACACTGGAGCGTGGGAGCTATCGCGATAACCACACCCGTGGATGATCTCCCCCTTGCCACACAGAAATCCCCACAGTCGTGGCCCACTTCCCTTCCCACTCATGAACCAGGCGCTATCATGCGCGGCCATTTCAGACCAAAGGAGAGGTCTCGTGAACGCTCGCCGCATCATGCTGCTTGGCACCCTGGCATTACTTGGCGCCTGCAAGGAAGAACGCCTGGTTCTGCACTTCGAACAACCTGTTTCCAGCGGCTGGGGGCTCGACTCGCAATACCAGCAAGCGATCCTCGATGGCCTGCAAAACGCCGGTATCGACAGCAGCCAGGCGACGCTCGACACACGCGACAATGGCAAGGCGGTAGCCGTCTCCTTCCCCGAAGACGCGCTGAGCCAGCAACAGCAGGCAAGCCTGACCACCTACTTCGACGATCTGCTCAAGGCACGTGCCGAGTCGCAACAGGTGCGTTTGCGCATCAAGCAGCAGGAGCCCGAAGTGGTAAAGGGCGATCCATTTGCCGACACGAGCCGGATGCTGCAGGCAAAGGCCAACACGATGCGCCCGCAATTCACCAGCCGCATCGAGTACTTCGATACGCCACGACTGATGTACCAGGAGCGCGAGGCGCCAGGTGTCCGCCTGTATCAGTCCAGCCCGGTGCACTGCCAGGTCACCCTGGGACTGGAGAAGCCGCTGCCGCAAATCCACTATCAGTTGAACGCCCCCGGCGAGAGCAGCAGCGTCGACATGCTCAACCAGTTTCTGGCGACACAGAGCTTCCGTCTGCCTTCGTCGGTGAGTATCGGCAACAGCGACCTTGATCAGGCCGTTGCCGAAGGCCACTACCGCTACAAGCTGATCACCGGCGCCAATGCCCGTGCCAACCTGGCCGATGAACTCGTGTTCTTTTTCGGTGAGCTAGGTTTGGTCGAACACAGGGGCGGCCTTACCACCAACGACCTTGGCAAGTTCGAGGCGAGCTGCCTGAAGCGGATCATGGCTGCCGGGCGACCCCTCACCTTTCATTACGGCAACTCACTGGATCGACTGGTAGCGGTGGATTATCTCTTCGGCGAAGCGGCTCGATGATTGATCGTCGAAGCTGCAGGCGGCTGCCAGCCAGCAACCTGTGGACGACGCAAAGCTCTGCAGGCCGGCTGCTACGCTAGAGCGTGCGAGCTATCAAAAGAGCATCATCCACCCTGCGCCCGGTCGGATTACCCTCCACTGTCCGCCTTGCGCCAATCTCAGGGCAAGTCGGCCGGTTCGACCTTATGGGCCTTGTGCAGCAACTCGATAAACGGCCTTGCCTCATCGAGTTCATGGGCAGCAATGGCGGTGACCGGAACCCCCGGTGTCCATGAGTTCATCACGGCTGCACCAGCGAGCTGTTTCACACGCTCGAGCGTGATGACTTCACAACGCTGGGGCACGCCGAGGCGGGCAAGTTGCCGCTGAACCATGCCCATCATGGTGCCTTTGAGCATCTCGGCCTTAGGCCAGATCACCGTCTCACCATCCCAGAACGCCAGGTTCCAGATCGTGGCCTCACTCAGGTGCCCACGTTGATTGACGAAGGCCGCATCATCGAAACCCTCGCGTATGGCCTGGTGCAGGTAATAGGTCTTGCCGATTTCACCGACATGCTTGATTGCCGCCAGCGGCCTCTCATGCTCGATGACACTCAAGCGCAACGGGCCTTGCGGCCCATCGGACGGCGCGGCTGTGCGCACGAATACGGCCGGTTCAACCTCCATGCTGGCGGCCGTGAACTCGCCGTGAGGTGAAAAGACGGTGACGGTCAGTGACTGGTCGCTCGCGCCGTCTTCAACCGCGGTGCGAATGTACGACCGCAGCAACGCTTCAGCAGGCGCACGGTTGAAGAGCTTTAGAGAGGCATCGCGTAGGCGCTGCAGGTGAAGATCCAGCCCCTTGATTCTGGAGTGCCTGACCTGCATCGCGGTGAAGTGAGCAAAACCGGCGAAAGCCAGCGGGTTCAGCGGTGAGGCGCTGATAGGTTGCCCATTGATGTAGGACGGATAGGGGTTCGAGTGAATCGCCATGAGTACGGCTCCTGTGGTGCTCGATTGATCGAGCACCTATCATCGACCCTGACAGCACTGTCAGAGTCAAGGCGAAGGAAGCGATGAAAATAGGTGAGCTATCCAGGCGTTCTGGCGTGAGTGTGAGAATGCTCCGTTACTACGAAACCGACGGTTTGCTGAAGCCCAAGCGCACAGCCAGCGGCTACCGAGATTACGACCTGGCAGAGTTGCGCACGGTCGAACGCATCAGGTTGCTGGGTGCAGCAGGCATGACCCTGGCGACTATCTTGAAGTTCTTGCCGTGCGTGAGAGGCGAAGGCCTCGCCTTCGAGCCATGCGATGAGCTGCGCGACGTTCTGCACGAACAGATCCGCGTGGCCGATCAGAAAGCGGCCGAACTGGCGCAGAGCCGCAAGATTCTGGAGAGTTTTCTGCAGGAAGTTGAGCGAGGCTGATCAGCAGCGAGTAGCCTGGACAACCGCTGATGGTGGATGAAAAAAGCGTCATCCACCCTACGGTTCGCCGACAGACCGGGTGTAGGGTGGACAACGCGAAGCTTGTCCACCATGGTTTAGATACAGCCACCGCTCAAGGACGAGCCGCAATGCCCAATTACCGGCGCGCCCGCGTTGCTGGCGCCACCTACTTCTTCACCGTCAACCTGCGCGATCGCACCAGCGATCTGCTGATCCGCGAAATCGACTTGCTGCGCGAGACTGTGCGCGCCACCAAAACCCGTCACCCCTTCCATATCGATGCCTGGGTGGTGCTGCCCGAGCACATGCATTGCCTGTGGACACTCCCGCCTAGCGACGCAGATTTTGCCCTGCGCTGGAAGGTCATCAAGTTCGCTTTCAGCAAACGCCTACCCGCCCTCGAAATGCTAAGCGCCAACCAACAGAACAGGCGTGAGCGTGGTATTTGGCAAAGGCGCTACTGGGAACATCTGATCCGTGACGAACGCGATTACCAGCGCCACTTCGATTACATCCACTACAACCCGCTTAAACACGGCCATGTGGCACGGTTGGCGGATTGGCCCTATTCGAGCTTCCATCGGGCAGTGGCGGAAGGTATTTACCCAGCAGATTGGTGTGGTGTGCCGGAGCAGGTCGAGGGTGGTTATGGTGAGTGAGCTACCCGATGGTGGATGAAAAAAAGCGTCATCCACCCTACTGACCTTTACCTTTCTTCTTGGCAATCGCCTTCATCCTTGCTGCGGCCTTCTGCACGGTGGCCATCTTCTCGGGGCGTTTCATGCCCCGCCATTTGCGGATTTCCTCGCGCGTGCGTCCACAGCTGACGCACAGCTCGCCGTTGAGCTGGCACAGCGACACGCAGGGGTTCTCAATGTCCTTGGCCACGCTTGCCCCTTGCCGGTCGTTCGACCGAAAACGCTACGTGGTCGGCGATGCGGGATACGCTGATACCCACCTCGTCGAAAGCCGCCAGGGTCAGCGCCAGCATTCTCGCCTTGTCGGCATTGGCGAGTGCCCGCGCCTTGTTCGCCTCGGTGTCGAACACCCAGGTTACGACAAGGCTCTGCGGAAACTGCTCGTAGTCCACATCATGGGTCAGCCATTGGAAGCCGACGACTTCGCTTTTCGTCGTTTCACAGGCCAGGGTCAGCTCGCGGATCAGCTCGCGCTCGATGCCTGAGTATTTTCGTTTCGGCGATGGCATAGGGCTCTTCCGGATCTGTGTTCGATGCCCCGCCATGTTACCCGAGACGCTATAGGCCAGGACGCTGCGATGGCGTTCACGACGCAGAGCGTGGGAACGAGCAAAGCGTCCAATGGCCACTGCAGACACCCGACCGCCAGCCCTGTGAAAATCCGCCCTAACCCTTAAAATCTGCCGCCAAACAGACCGCAGGCGGAATGCCCACCGCTCCCTCCCCATCGATCTATACAGGCCCTGCAGAACATGGCGTTCGACGCCCCGACCATGCTGACTCTCACCATCGCTCTCGCCGTGGCCGCTGCGCTGTACCTGGCGGTTGAGTGGCGCAACGTGCGGGAGTCGCCCCTGCTGTTCTGGAGTGCGGGCTTCGCGACCATCGCCATCGGCTCGACCCTTGCCCTGTTGCGCGGCAGCGGCCTGATCCTGATTGGCATCTGGTTCGCCAATGGCCTGCTGATCACGGCTCACTGGCTGTTTTTACTAGGTGTGGCCCGCTTCACCGAAGCGCGGTTTTCGCGGGCCTGGTACCTGATCTTCGTCGCCTGGCTGGCGATGTTGCTCCTGCCGGAGGGGCCGCTGTGGTCCAGGGTCATGCTGTTCACCAACTCGATGCTGGTCGCCCTGGTCACCCTCAATGCCAGCGCCCTGCTGCGTCCTCACGGCAGGTCATTGAGCGTGGGCGCCGTGCAGTTGCGCTATGTGTTGCTGATGCACGGCCTGTTCTATGCGGCCAAGGCAATGACCGCGGTGATTCCCGGCGCGCTGATCGACCTCAACGCCTTTCGTGGCCTGATCATCCAGATTTCGTTGGTGGAAGGCGCCATGGCGCTGATGCTGATTGCCCTGTCGATGACCGGCACCGTACGTTGGCGCCGCGAGAAGCGCATCGAGCGCCTGGCCGCTCGCGACCCGCTGACCGCGCTGTACAACCGCCGCGCGCTGGAGGCGAGAGCCGGCAACCTGCTGAAGGAAACTTCGCCCACCCGCCCTGGCGCGCTGCTGCTGATCGACATCGACAACTTCAAGCAGGTCAACGATCTCCACGGCCACCTTGCGGGGGACCGCCTGCTGATCGCCCTCGGCGAGATGCTCCGCGCGCTGCTGCCGGAACGCGCGCTGACGGCTCGCCTGGGCGGTGACGAGTTCGTCATCCTGCTGGGCGATGCGTCGAACGAGCGTGTCGTGGCCTTGAGCGATGCGCTGCGCCAACGCTTCAACCCGATGGCAGCGCAAGCATTCGACACTCCCGAGGCCGTCACCCTGAGCATCGGCGCCACGCTGTTCGATCGACCACCGGCCAGCCTGGCGGCGTTGATCGAGCAAGGCGACACCGCGCTGTATCAGTCCAAGCGCGGCGGCCGCAACAGCACGCGGGTGGATGACCGGACGGAGGCGAATTGCAGCCGAGCGGATAGAGGCACACCGTAGCGCCGATCTGCTGGCCGTCCCGGATCAAGGTCGGGATCGGTTCGTGGCGCCATCGCCTACGAAACGTCATGGACGCAGCCGGCGGGTTACAATCCCCGGCCACGCCCTTGCCCTGCGGAGCCTCCTGATGTTCACCCTTTCCCACCTCAGCAGCCCTCCGCCCGAGTCACTGAAGAGTCAGGTGCAGCAGATGGTGGTGGACTACTTCGCCGACGTCAGCGCGGTACCGCTGCTGCCGAGCAACCCGCTGTATCAGCTCTACCAGTACGTGATCGGCTATGAGCTGCATCTGCACCTGCAGAGCATGAACGGCGACGCCGAAGGCCCCGTGCAGTTGCTACTGGCGCTCGATGATGAAGACCCAGCCCGTGTACTCGGGTTTGCCCTGTACCTGCCCAGCCCCGACGATGCTGCCGCCTGCACCCTCGCCTATCTGGCGGTGCACAGCGAGCATCGCGCTCAGGGCATCGGTCGGGCGCTGCTGCAACGCTTGCTGGAGCGACGCCCGCACCTGGAGCTGGCATGCACGGCAGACAAGGTGCCGCTGTTCGAGGCCCTGGGTTTGCAGGTGCTGGCCGCACAGGGTGCGCAGGTGGTGATGAACAGCCGCGACTATCGCTCCAGCGGCATGTTCGCCGTCGCCGACCTGGCGCCCGTGTTCGCCTCCACGGAGGTCCGGCAGATTCACGCCTACCTGCTCAAGCAGCACGGCCAGCGCGCCATGCAACAGGCGGAAAAGCAGCGCGACCAGCACCTTGATGCGCTCGCCCTGCAGGCTCAGCAGTTGGTCGACGAGCGCCTGCCTTCACGCGCGCTGCATTGAGGCGATGTCCCACGCTGGCCGTGGGGGTTTAACGAAACGCCGAGCGCCCCCTGCGACGGTCCGCCAACGCTGATAAAGCACTACGACAGGGGGCTCTCGCCCGATCAGAACGAGTAGCTGGCACTAACCACCAGGTTACGCGGTTCGCCCAGCTGGATCTGCCCGGCGCTGGTGGCAGAGCTGTAGTAGGTACGGTCGGTGATGTTGTTCAGCGCCGCGCGCACATCCCAGTCCTTGTGACGGTAGCCGGCCAGGGCGTCCCAGGTACCATAGCCAGGCAGTACGGTGGTGTTCTGGTTGTCGGCAAAGCGCTCGCCCACCAAGGTCACGCCGGTTTCGGCGTACCAGCCCAGCTCAGGCTTCCAGGTGATGAACAGGCTGCCATTGCGCTTGGCAACGTTGCTGACGCGGTTGCCTTCCAGGCCGTTGTTGTCCTTGACGATGCTGGCGTCCTGCAAACCGATGCCGCCGCGCAGGTACCAGTTGCCGACCAGTCGGCCAGTTGCGGTCAGCTCGATACCGCGCGAGCGCTGCAGGCCGGTGAGAATGGTCAGGGTCGGGTCGTTCGGGTCGCTGGTACGGCGGTTGTAGAGTTCCAGCTCGTATACGGCCAGGGTGGTGCTCAGGCGCTCGTCCAGCCAGTCGCTCTTGACGCCGACTTCCTTCTGCCGGGTCTGTTCGGGCTCGAGTTCGTTGCCATTGCCCGAGGCGCCCGGGGTGATACCGATCAGTCCACCGCCGACCGGGGAGAAGGTCTTGCTCCAGGAGGCGTAGAAGGAGTGATGCTGCAGCGGCGTCCAGACGATACCGGCGCGGGGGCTGAGGCCGTAGCTGTTGCGATCTTCCTTGAGGTTGCGCAGCTTGTTGGTGGTGGCCACCTCGAACTCGTCGTAACGCAAGCCGGCCAGCAGTTGCCATTGGTCATTCAGGCGCAGTTGATCCTGCACGTAGATGCCACGGCTTTCGACTTCGGTGTGGTTGTTGCTGGAAAGGGTCATGGCGCCCGGGTGACTCTGGCTGCGATCCGGGTTGTACAGGTCGAGCGCGGGTACGGCCTGGCCGCCCTGATTGACGGCGAGCGCGCTGTAAAGCTTCGGGTCACGACGCTGGCTACCGATTTCCACACCGGTCAGCAGACGATGCTCTAAGCCGAAGGTGTCGACGGTGCCTTCGGCCTCCAGGTTGTTGAACAGGTTGCGGGTACGCAGATCCTGCTGCCAACGTTGCCGGGTCACGCGCTGGGTAGCAGCGTTGAAGCCAGTCAGGTAGGTGTTGTCGAAGTCGCTGTCGAGTTTGAAGAGGCTGGCGGTATGACGCAGTTGCCAGTTGTCATTTAATTCGTAGGTGAGCCTGGAGCGCAGTGTTTGCGTGGTGTCGTCGATGAAATCGCGGTCATCGCCATAGGTGGTGTCGCGCTTGACGTCCGCCGGGCGTCCACCAACGCCGGGAATACCGCGATCCGGGGTGCGGTCGAAGCGGCTGTATTCATACTGCACCAGCCAGTTCAGCTCAGGCGTCAGCTGCCAGCTCATGGACGGCGCGAACAGTTGACGATGGCTGGAGACGCCGTCACGGAAGCTGTTGCTGTCTTCATTGCCCATGTTCAGGCGCAGACTGATGGTGTCGGAGGGGTCGGCGCTGAGGTCGGCATACAGGCTGCGCAGGTCTTCGCTGCCGCCCTGTGCCTCGAGCGTGGAGCGACGACCAGCTTCGGGCGCCTTGCTGATGCGGTTGACGATACCGCCCTGGCTGCCACGCCCATAGAGCACGGCTGCCGGCCCCTTGAGCACTTCGATGCGCTCGATGTTGTGCAGGTCGCGCACGTACTGGCTGTCGTCACGCACGCCATCCAGGTAAAAGTCGTTGCTGGCATCGAAGCCACGGATGCGCAGGCTGTCGAAACGGGTATCCGCCCCGCTGCTGACGTTGGGCAGGCCGCTGAGCGCCTTGCCCAGATCATTGGTGCCATAGTTCAGCACGTTGCTCGTTTTCAGTGTATCGATGGCCTGCGGCACGTAACGCACCGGCGTGGCAGTGCGGGTGGCGGTGCTGACCTCCTTGACGCGGGGGTTATCGGCTTCCTCGTCAGCCTCGCCATAGACCACGATCTCAGGCAGGTTTGCCGTGGCGGCGCAAGCAAAGCCGGTTGTCAGTAGAACGGAAAAGCCCAGCGAAATGGAGGTTAGTCGCGAAAGGGAGAACATCTCAGCACGCATCCAGACAAAGGTGATTTATTAACGGGCGCGCATGATAATGTTTTTCATTTGATACATAGAAGTATTTATTACTTGCTTCACGCCTGCTGAAATCTTGAATGCCTCACCTCGGATGAACGGAAGCCAGCAGCAGGCCCGCACTACGTGATGAAGAGCTGTCGTGCACGTTGCGAGCGGTCTGCAACGCAGCCGCTTTGCCCCGAGAATAAAGGCGTGCAGGGCTCCTGTGCGGTGTCCTGCTCTACCGCCCTTCTCCAACCGCGAGCCACTGGGCCCGCCTCGGCTGTTCAGTAGTTGCAGCCTCACGTAGCAAGAAACCCGCACGCCAGCGCCAACGCTAGATGAAAACAGCCGCGCTCTTCCCCACGACGATAAGGTCGCGAACCGCAGCACTCGCGGCGCTTCTGGGCAGGTCTGCAGCAAAAACCACGTCCACCATCGACACAGCGTCTGGCTGTGCACTATTTCGAGGCAGCCTCCCTCCAGCAGCAACAGAATGCCTACCAGTGGCACGTCGAGGACACCACGGATGAAAGATTCAGCGCGCGGTTTGTTGCTCGTTACCAGCGGCATCACCCTACTCAGCTTCGATGGTCTGCTGATGCGCCTGGCGCAGGCCGATGGCTGGAGCATTGTGTTCTGGCGCGGTCTGCTGATGTTCCTGGCGCTCGGCGTGTTCTCGCTGTCAGCCAGAAGCCGTGCCAGCGTCCGTGCGCAACCGCTCCTCAGCGCCTGCTCGGCCCTGCTGCTGGCGTTGATCTCGATCTTCTTCGTGCTGGCGGTGATCCATACACAGGTCGCCAATGTGGTGGTCATCCTGTGCACGGCGCCGTTGTTCGCGGCGCTGTTCACCCGCTTCTTTCTCGGCGAGCAGGTGGCCCTGCGCACCTGGCTGGCGATCGGCGTGGCGGCATTGGGCATCATGCTGGTATTCGCCGGCGCGTTTAACGCGATCGACCTGGCCGGCAACGGCTATGCGCTGCTGTCCTCGGCGGCCGTGGGCGCCAACCTGACGCTGCTGCGCCGCCACCCTAAGCTGGAACGCATGCCGCTGATCGCCCTCGGCGGGCTGGCGGCGGCACTGATCGCCTGGCCCAACGCGCAGCCATTCGCCCTGGGCGCTTCGAGCTATTGGGCGCTGGCCATCATGGGCCTGGTGCAGATGCCGCTGGCGACCTTGCTGATCAACAACGCGACCCGTTATCTGCCCTCTGCCGAAGTCGCGCTGTTCTACCTGCTGGAAAGCGTGCTGGGTACGCTGTGGGTCTGGTACTTCCTGCAGGAGACGCCGGCTAATGCGACGCTCTACGGTGGCGCGCTGGTGATCACCACCCTGGCGGTGCATGCCGGCATGACGCTTCGCGTACGCCCGGCGCTGCCGGCTTGAATTTGCCCAGCCCTGGCTGACCGGCGCGGCGGATGCCAACCGCCAGGTGCCGCCGACATTTCAATTGACACTCGCAGGCGCAGTTGAGGAACAATGCACGGCAGCGCTCGCCTGGCGGCACCTGCGTAGCCGCGCGAGCAACAGCCCCAGCAGCAACATCATCCGCCTCACTGCCGCGAACAAGGACGTCCGATGCGCATCCTCCCCCTCCTTATCCTGCTTCTGTGCCAGGCCGCCCATGCCGGGGAAATCATCAACGACGTCAGCGGCATGAACCCTATCGAGGTCGCGCAGGTGCTGGCGCCTACCGAATTGGAGCAGATCGTCGAGGCGGTGCGCGGGCATGCCGGGCCCATCGCCATTGGTGGCGGTCGCTACAGCATGGGCGGGCAGATCGCTACCGAGCAGGCCCTGCAACTGGACATGCGCCGTTTCAACCAGGTGCAGGAGTTTTCCGCAGAGCGCCGGGAGATTCGTGTGCAGGCCGGCATCACCTGGCGCGAAGTGCTGGAGTACATCGACCCACACGGTCTGTCGCCGCAGATCATGCAATCCTACGCCAACTTCACCGTAGGCGGCGCGCTCAGCGTCAATGCCCACGGCCGTTACGTCGGCCAGGGGCCGCTGGTGCTCGGCGTGCGTTCGTTGCGTCTGGTGTTGGCCGACGGCCAGGTGGTGGACGCCAGCCCGACGCACAACAGCGAGCTCTTCTACGGTGCCATTGGCGGTTACGGCGGGCTGGGCGTCATCGTCGAAGCCACCCTGCCGCTGGTGGAGAACAGCAAGCTGATGCGTCAGACGCAAGTCATGCCGCTCAGTGACTATGCGCAGTTCTTCGCCAGCCAGGTCATCGACAACCCGGACATGGTGATGCACAACGACATTCTCTACACCGACGACTACAACAGCGTTCGCGCCGTGTCCTACCTGCGTACGGACGCACCGCTGACCGTGACGGAAGGCCTGGTGCCGCTGGACCGCGACTACAAGGCCATGCGCGCCGCATTGACAGTAGCCAGCAGCAACGGCGGTGCCAAGGTGCGTGAAAGTCTGGTCGACCCGCTACTGCTCAAACGACCGCAGGTGCAGTGGCGCAACCATGAAGCCAGCCTGGATGTGCGCGAGCTGCAGCCCATTTCCGGCCCCGACTACAGCTACGTGCTGCAGGAGTATTTCGTCCCGCAAGCCCAGTTGGAGCAGTTCGTAGCAGGAATGAAGGAGGTGTTCCAGGAGCACGAGGTCAAGGTCGCCAATATCTCCATCCGCCATGCCAAGGGCGACCCGGGTACGCTGCTGGCCTGGGCTCGCGAAGACACCTTCGCGCTGGTGATCTATTACCGCCAGGGCGTCTCGCCCAGCGAGCGCGATGCCGTCGCCGACTGGACCCGGCAACTGATCGACCTCGCCATCGCCCACCAGGGCAGCTACTACCTGCCATATCAAATCCATGCCAGCCGTGAGCAGTTCCTCGCCGCCTATCCCCATGCCGAGGAATTCTTCGCCCTTAAGGAACGCGTCGATCCCACCAACAAATTCCGCAACAAGCTATGGGACGCCTACTATCGCAGGCCAGCTCCATAGCGAGTAACCGCCGCAGCAAATGCTGGACGAGATGATCCATCCTGGCTGCCGCTCCCGCGCATCATCAGAAGCACTCGCCACCGCTCTGCCACGGCCAACGCCCCACGCGCATCAACGAAGCCGATGTGATGGGCCGTACCGGTCAGCCAAAGGACGAATCAAAGCCTGCCAAGCCAGTACTGCGGACGCCGACGGTGATGAGCAAGGGTCAGAATCTGGAAGCCGTCAGGTTTTGGCCGGTAGATGATCGATAGCGGAAAACGCTGAAGGGGAACGCTGCGAATATCTGGCTCAAGTTCAACCCGCCAGGCCTTGGGCGACTCATCAATCAATGTAGCCAAGGCCTGAAACTCGTTGATCAATACCCCACCCAATCCAGGAACCTTCGATTCGTAATAACCGACTGACTCCAGAAACTCGGCTTCCGCTGCCGGGTGGAAAAAATACTTCATCGAATCAGGGCTCTGGCCTTCTTCATCACCTCGTCCCCCGGCACTGCCTGAATCGAGCCGCTATCGAGCTCTTGTGCACGCCTCTGTGCTTCAAGCAACCAGTCTGAACGCAGTTCGTCTTCCGCAGGGGTATCCAGACTCAAGATCAGACGCTGGATCAGCTGTGCCCGCTCCTTCTTGGAAAGATGCAGGGCTTCATCCTCGATCTTCTGCAGATCCATGGCTTCACCTCTCGCTTGTGTACCGGCAAATCTTGGCACGGATGCTTAGCAGGAGCCATGGCTGTGGCCCCTTAAACTTTCGTCACACCGAACACATCCCACCCGGCACCGTCAGGATCCATTCCCGCACGGCCTGGATACTCGGGTCATTGCGCCGACTTTCCGGGTATACCAGAAAGAACGGCTTGCCTTTCAGCTCGGGTCCGAAGGGCTGCACCAATCGCCCTGCCTTCAACTCGTCTTCAATCAGCTGCCGGCTCATCAGCGCCACGCCCTGGGCGCCGACGGCGGCCGAGACGGCGTGGGTCTCGTCGGAAAACACCAGCCCGGCGCCGACGTCCAGTCCCTCCACCTGAGCCTGCTTCTGCCAGAAGGCCCAATCCATGGGCGAGGAAATCGCCGCCTGGTTGCGAAAGTGAATCAGCGAATGCCTGGGCAAGTCGGCCGCATCGTGCAGCTCCAGCAGCGGGCTGCAGGCGGGCACGAAGGTGTTGTCGAAGAGTTTTTCCGCCACAAGCCCGGGCCAGCGGCCATCGCCGTAGCGAATGGCGATATCGGCGGTGACGCCATCGAGCGCCACCGGCTCGTGCGAGGCATGAATGCGCAGGTCGATGTCCGGGTGGGAATCGCGCAGCAGGCAGACCCAGGACAGCAGCCAGCGCACCGCCACCGCAGGCGTGGTGCTGAGGGTGACGGCATGCCGGCGCGGTGCGGCGCTGAGCCGCTCGACCGCAGCGCCGATGCTGTCGAAGGCACTTTCCAGCACCTGCTGCAGCTCGCGCCCGGCCATGGTCAGTTCCAGCTGACGAGGCTTGCGGACGAACAGCGCAAGGCCGAGGGATTCCTCCAGCGCACGGATCTGGTGGCTGATCGCCGTGGCGGTGACGGAAAGTTCCTCCGCGGCCTGCTTGGCACTCTCGTGGCGAGCCGCCGCCTCGAAGGCGCGCAAGGCGGAAAGCGGCGGTAGTGTGCGCCGGCTCATAGCTGAGTTTTCCTCATCCATTTCAGAAAATATTGATCGTTTGTCGTCTCATTCAGGCGAACTTAGCCTGTCCCTGCAGCTTTTCACAGATGAATAGAAATTCAAGCAGGAGACTCACCATGACCCAGATTCTGCATATCGACGCCAGCGCCCGCCCCGGCCTGGCCGGCAAGGACCAGCACGGCTCGCACAGCCGCAACCTCAGCCACCGTTTCATCAGCCAGTGGCAGGCGCGCCGCCCACAGGTCGTCGTCACCTACCGCGACATCGGCCAGAACCCGCCGTCGATCATCAGCCATGACTGGATCGCCTCCTCCTTTACCCCCGAGCTGAAACGCGAGGCCTGGATGCGCGACACCCTGGCCGAAAGCGATCGCCTGGTGGATGAACTGATTGCCGCCGACGTGCTGGTGATCGGCACGCCGCTGTACAACTTCGGCATGCCCGCCGCACTCAAGGCGTGGATCGACCAAGTGGTGCGCCCTGGCCGCACCGTGGAGGTGGACGAGAGCAACCCGCTCGATCCCTACGTGCCCAAGCTGGCTGATCGGCCGCGCCATGTGGTGATCCTCACGGCACGCGGCGGTGTCGGCTTCGATGCCGGTGGCGAGATGGCGCACATGAACCATCTGGAGCCGAATCTGATCACCGCGCTCGGTTTCATCGGCCTCACCCGCGTGCACCAGATCGCCATCGAAGGTCAGGAAGTCGGCGGCGAATTGCTTGCCGAGTCAGTCAGGCAGGGGCTGAACAAGGTCGATGCGCTGGTGGCCGAACTGCAACGCTCCGTGCAGGCCGAACGCGCCGCGCAGCCGGCGTGACGACGCGAGGGGTTCGCGTGGATGGCCGCGGCGCCATCCGCGTTAAGCCCTGCGGCGCAGGCTTCGCCCTTCGATGCTGTGCAGCGCCTTGCGCGCAGTGTCGATGAACGGCAGCACGATCAGGCTGTACAGGCTCTGGTAGCGATGCGCATCGCGTTCGGCCGTGCCGAAGCTGAGCGGCTCCGGGGTGTGCGTGGTGGTGTAGAGCGTGCCGAACATCCAGTCCCAGATCGACAGGTTGGTGCCGAAGTTCTTGTGGAAGTGATGCGGTGCATCGCTGTGGTGGATCTGATGCTGCGCCGGACTGTTGAGCAGGTGCTCCAACCTGGACCCGAAGGAGAGCCAGATGTGCGTATGGCGCAGATTGGCCGCCAGGCAGTTGAAGATGAACACCAGGTAAGTCACGCCGAACAGCGTGTAGCGACTGATTTCGCCCCCGCACAGGTACCAGAACGTCCCGGAGTAGGCGCCCAGCAGCACCAGCGTCAGCAGGCTGTCGGCAAGTTTTTCCACGACATGCACACGGCTGGCAGTAAGCGGCACCAGTACAGGCGCGACGTGGTGAACCTTGTGGAACTCCCACAACCAGCGCGAGTGGAAGGCGCGGTGCGTCCAGTAGCTGGCGAAATCGTTGATCAGGAACACGCCCAGGCCATAGAGCAGGCTCAGACCGAGGTTTTCACCCAGTTGCGGCCGCGCGCCCCAGAGGTTGGTGAAGAAAGCCATGTAGTCGGCCGAATGCAGCACGTAGGGATCAACCAGGCCGATCACCGGAACGATCAGCAGCACGCGCAGCAGAGCGCGGATGAAGTAGTAGCGGTAGTCGAGCAGCGCCGAAGGATGCAGCAGCACCTGGCGCCCACCGATGAACTGCCAGAACGATGCAATGCCGTTGCTCACGCGACGCCGGCGGTAAAGCAGGTAGGCCACGCTGTAGGACAGCAGGATGAAGACCAGTCCGATACGCCCGTTGAGGTCGAAAAGCCCCTGAAACTGCCTGGCCAGAACGGCCAGCAGCTCAGTCAACGGATTGGCTGCCAGCGACAGCTCTTGCATCACTCCAACCTCCCCAGGCAAAAGTGGCGGAATGATAAGCAAGAATGCTGTTTTAGCAAATGAGAATAGTTACCCCCGGCATCTGCCGCGCGGCCCTGCCACTTGCCGTTCAGCGCTTGCTGCAGGCGAATAGCGCATTGCCGGAGTTGCCATCCCACGGGACCAGCCGCTGATAGTCATGCTCCAGCACCTGCACCTCGAAATACGGCGCCAGCAGGGCCTGCAATTCGGCGAAGCTCACCGCCACCATCGGGTGCTCGTCGTGCCAGATCTCGCTCTGCTCACCCAGGGTGCGCTCGATGCGCAGGCGCAGCGCCTGCTGTTCGCCCTCGCCGCGGTAGAACCAGCCGGAGCTGAAACGAAATTGCCCTTCGGCATGCAACGCGCTGTGGGATACGAACGAAGCGTTGTCGATGCGCTGCTTGTCCACGGCGTTGAAGCAGAACACCCCGCCCGGCGCCAGGGCGGCGTGCACGCTGGCGATGCAGGCCTTGAGCCGTTCGATGCTGGCGCTGTAATGGATGGAGTAGAGAAAACAGGTGATCAGGTCCAGCGGCTCGTCGACCTGGAAGCTGCACATGTCCTGCCGGGAAAAGCGCGCCTCGGGGCAGCGCTGGGCGGCGCGGTCGAGCATCGGCTGGTTGATGTCCAGCCCGCTGCTGGCGTAGCCGGCATCGAGGAAATGGCGCACATGCGGGCCGGTGCCGCAGGCCAGGTCGAGGTGGCGTTTGCCGCCATTGCCGAACAGCTGCTGCAGGCGCTGCACGCAGTGGCTCTGCGCGGCGTAGTCGATGTCCGCGCACATCAGGTCGTAATAGCCCGACAGGTCGGTATAGAGAGCGTTGCCGGACATGATGACCCGCCAGGGGAGCCGAGGGGCGCGCATCATATCCCAAGCGCAGCCGCGCGCCGATAGGGAACATATCACCGCGCTACTCGCTTTTTTGCACAGGCTACGACCCCGCTAAACTCCTGACGTTTGCAGCCGAAACAATGACGTCAACACTCAGCGAGATGGCCCACATGTTCAATGGACGACTGAAGCAGGAGTTGCAGGCATTGCGTGAGGACCTCTCTTCCGTGGAGCAGGTGCGCGCCAGCCTGGAAGAGGAAATGCTGGTGTTGATCCTCGACCCACAGGGTCGTATAGAGCGCGCCAACGACAATTTTCTCGGTGAGATGGGCTATACGCCGCAGCGCCTGCAAGGTCAGCCCCTGCTGGCAATGATTCCCGAGCATGTGCGCGGTCTCGACTTCCACCACCGCGTGCGCCAGGCGCTGGAGCGTGGCGAGCACCTTGCTGGGGTGATCCGCCTGCTGCGCGGCAATGGCGAGGAAGCCTGGCTGCGCTCGATCCTGCAGCCGGTGCGTGATAGCGGTGGGCGTATTCGCTACTTTTCCATCCATGCCAGCGACCTGACCCGCACCATTGAGACCTCGCGCGAGCATGAAAACCTGATCAAGGCCTTGCAGCGCTCCACTGCGGTGATCGAATTCAATCTGAACGGTGAAGTGCTGACCGCCAATCAGCGTTTTCTCGATTCCATGGGCTATAGCCTGGCGCAGATCCAGGGCAAGCATCACCGCATGTTCTGCGACCCGAGCGAATACAACTCCCCCGAGTACCAGCGATTCTGGGAGCAACTGCGCCGTGGCGAATTCGTCGTCAACCGCTTTCGCCGCCTCGATAGCCACGGCCGCGACGTGTGGCTGGAGGCGTCCTACAACCCCATTACCGACGCCCACGACCAGCTGTACAAGGTGGTCAAGTTCGCCACGGTGATCACCGACCAAGTGCAGCGCGAGGAGGCCGTGGCCCAGGCCGCAGGCATTGCGTTCGAGACCTCCAAGGGCACCGACGAAAGCGCGCGCAACGGCGCCTCTGTGGTACAGCAGATGCTCGACGCCATGACCGAACTGGCTACGCGCATGCAGGAAGCCGCGCAAGGCATCGAGGCGCTGGACAAGCAATCTCAGCTGATCGGCTCCATCGTCAAGAACATCAGCAGCATCGCCGACCAGACCAACCTGCTGGCGCTGAACGCGGCCATCGAGGCGGCGCGTGCCGGTGACCAGGGGCGCGGCTTCGCGGTGGTAGCCGATGAGGTTCGGCAGTTGGCCTCCCGAACCAGCGCAGCAACGGTGGAAATCACCTCGGTGGTCAGTCAGAACCAGCAATTGGCCGAGCGTGCGGTAGAGATCATCGACCGCGGCAAGAGCCAGGCCGAGCTGGGCCTCGAACTGTCGGGCCAGGCTGGCCAGGTCATCGAGGAAATCCAGGATGGCGCGCGGCGCGTGGTCAAGGCGGTGGAGATTTTCGCTACGCAGTTGTGATCTCACGATACCGCCGCCTAGTCATCACACAACTTGATCCTCCATGAAACCCTGAATGGCCCGATCCAAAGCCAATTCGCGAATATCCTGAACGAGTTGGGTGACAGTGTTTTCAATGTCGTCATACATCGTATAAGTTTCCTGAGTCGCATCCGCGATCAACAAGAACAACAAGGAAACCTCCCGATGAATGACGAACAACGCCCCGTCGGTTCACGCCGCCATTTTCTCAAGCAATCGCTGGTCTGCTCCGCTGCCGCCGCCGGCGCTGCCTCTCTGCTGCCGCAACTGGCCAACGCCACGCAACCCCTCGATCTGCGTTACCCGTCCGGCGCGGTGAAGGCGCTGGATGATAGCTTCCTGCAATTGCGCCTGTTCAACGCCAGCGTGGAAAAACTTGCCGATGGCATCCGCTGGGCCGAAGGCCCTGTGTGGTTCGGTGACGGTCGCTACCTGCTGGTTAGCGACATTCCCAACAACCGCATCATGCGCTGGGACGAAATCAGCCAGTCGCTGGCCATCTATCGCCAGCCGTCGAACTATGCCAATGGCTTGGTACGCGACCGCCAGGGCCGGCTGATCGCTTGCGAAGGCTCGACCACCCAGGATGTTGGCCGACGCATCACCCGCACCGAACACGACGGCAGCATCACCGTGCTGGCCAACACCTTCGAGGGCAAACGCTTCAACTCGCCGAACGACCTGGTGGTCAAGCGCGACGGCTCGGTCTGGTTCACCGACCCGCCCTTCCAGACCGGTAACTTCTACGAGGGCTACAAGATCGAGCCGGAGCTGCCCCATGGCGTCTACCGCATCGACGGCGAGACGCAGCAGGTCACCCGTGTGATCGACGATCTGGCCGGCCCCAACGGCCTGTGCTTCTCGCCGGACGAGAAGACCCTGTACATCGTCGAGGGTCGCGCCAAGCCGCATCGCCTGGTATGGGCATATCAGGTGAACGACGACGGCAGCCTCGGTCAACGCCGCAAACACATCGAAGCCACCGACACCGGCGCGCTGGATGGCATTAAGTGCGACGAGTTCGGCAACCTGTGGTGCGGCTGGGGTAGCAACGGCTCGGCTGACAGCGACCCGGAAAAACTCGATGGCGTGCGCGTGTTCAACCCGCAGGGCAAGGCCATCGGCCATATCAGCCTGCCCGAGCGCTGCGCCAACCTGTGCTTTGGCGGCGAGAAAGGCAATCGCCTGTTCATGGCCAGCAGCCATGGCATCTATTCCTTGTTCGTCAACGCACGCGGTGCCACCTTCGTCCAGTGACGACTGCGCCACGGCCGATCCGGCCGTGGCCTGCTTCCCCTTCCAGAAGGCTTTGAACGCTCTATTTCGCGCGTTTCAGCAAGCATCAGCGGCATCGATGTTCACCATCATGCCAATGAAGTTCTCTGAAAAAATCCAGTGCGTAACATCTGCTCCAGACCCGATCACAACCCCGCTGGAGCACGACACCATGAAACGCCAACTCATCCTCAGCTTCGCTTTCTCCGTACTGGCAGCCAACGTATTCGCCGCTTCTTCCGCCCAACCCGTCGTTGCCGAAGGTGGTTCCGATCGCCTGATCGAGAACCGCATCGCCGAAGGTGGTTCCGATCGCCTGATCCAGAACCGCGTCGCCGAAGGTGGTTCCGATCGCCTGATCCAGAATCGCGTCGCCGAGGGTGGCTCCGACCGCCTGATCCAGAACCGTGTTGCCGAAGGTGGCTCCGATCGCCTGATCCAGAATCGCGTCGCTGAAGGTGGCTCCGATCGCCTGATCCAGAATCGCGTCGCCGAAGGTGGTTTCGACCGTCTGATCCAGAACCGTGTTGCCGAAGGTGGCTCCGATCGCCTGATCCAGAACCGCACTGCCTGATCCACTTCCACCACTGATCGAGAACGTCGTATGACTCGATGGCAAGCGCAGCCCCGCAAGGCCGGCCTGATAAGCCGGCCTTGTTCTTTACGGCCCTGAAGGTCCCGCACGCACAGCGCGAATGAATAGCCCCGTGTCGCGCCCCGGCAACCGACCACTGCGCCCCCGCTCTATGGTGAAGGCCCTTTCTGACCGACACCGGAGCGCCACATGGCCAACAAACCGATCACCGTATTGCGCGATACCCAGCCGATGCCCGTCGTCGATGCCTGCAAGTGGGAGCGCATCGAAGGTGACCCGCACACCGTCAACCTCAACGCCTACACCTCCGACGATGGCAGCAAGATCATGGGGACCTGGATCTGCACGCCCGGCAAATGGCGCGTGGAGTACGTGAAGTGGGAGTACTGCCACTTCCAGGAAGGCTACTGCATCATCACCCCGGACGGCATGGAGCCGATTCACCTCAAGGCCGGTGATATCTTTGTGGTCGAGCCCGGCATGAAGGGCACCTGGGAAGTGGTCGAGACCGTGCGCAAGTACTTCGTTTTCGCCTGATCGCTGCACCTCAGTACGGTGTGCGCCGACATGGCGCCCACCGACTCGTCCGCCGCTGCGTACGAGCAATACCGCCCATCCCAGGCATTCGACCCTGCCTCATCCGCCAGCATCGAGCTCATCGAGCCGAGCACGCTCGGCCATCATGCAAACGACAGATATTTCGGGCACCCAATGGCCGATTGCGGGTCTGTAGAGATCGGGATGCGCGCGAGAGGGCAGGATGAGGCGATCATTATGGGGCACGGCAATTTGCATCGGCCTGCTGCTGGCAGGCTTGCCGCTGGCCTACAGGTTCTGGCCGGCTGCCGTACCACCGGCCGCACTGGTCGGGGAAGTCGCCGGGGCATTCGAGTTGGTCGATCATCAGGGCCGACTCCTTGACCAGAACAGTTTTGCCGAACGCTGGCTGCTGCTGTCCTTTGGCTTCACCCACTGCCCGGACGTATGCCCGACCACCCTCGCCACGGTCGCCAAGACGCTGGACAAGCTCGGGCCAAGCAGCCAGCACGTGCAACCCCTATTCATCACCCTCGACCCGGAACGCGACAGCCCGCAGCTTCTGCAGCGCTATACGGGTTTCTTCGACCCGCGCATTCTCGGCCTGAGCGGTAGCGTCGGGCAGGTCATGCAGGCCGCCGACGCCTACGGAGTGTATGTTTCGCGGCGCGAGGGCAGCGGCACCTACCTGCTCGATCACACCACCAGCCTCTACCTGGTGGCTCCTGATGGACGCCTGGTTGAACTGTTCGCGCAGAACGTCACGCCCGAGCACCTGGCAAGCAGTATCGGTGACTACCTCGATGCGG
Organism: Pseudomonas sp. UBA6323; assembly: GCF_002439135.1. NCBI lineage: Bacteria > Pseudomonadati > Pseudomonadota > Gammaproteobacteria > Pseudomonadales > Pseudomonadaceae > Pseudomonas > Pseudomonas sp. UBA6323. Next base: position 44,976 of record NZ_DJSX01000042.1, read on the forward strand.
ACTGAAAGCGCCGAAACATCACTTAACTGGCCCCTGTACCTGGGCCTGCTGGTACTGGCGGTGCTCTGGCTGGGACCGTTGCCTGCCATGAGCCGCACGGCGTTCTCGCTGCACATGATGCTGCACCTGGGCGTCGTGGCGCTCGCCGCCCCGCTGCTGGCCATCGGCCTGGCGCGTGCCGGCCTCTGCCTCGACCGTTACGCCAGCGCAACCTGGCTGAGCCTGGCCTTCATCGCCGAGTTGCTGGTGGTGTGGGGTTGGCATCTACCGGCGCTGCATGAAGCCGCCGCGCTGCACACTTCCCTTTTTGTCCTGCAGCAGGCCAGCTTCCTTGCCGTCGGCCTGGCCATCTGGTTACTGGGTTTCGCCAGACGCTCACAGCAGGGGCTGGTGCTGACGCTGTGCGGCTTTTTCCTGACGTTCGCCCACATGACCATGCTGGGTCTGGTGCTGATCATGGCGCCACAGCTCATCTATCCTCCCGAGCTTTGCCTGGGCGCTTTCGGCCTGCAGGCCCTGGACGATCAGCGCCTGGGCGGCATGCTGATGGCGGGCTGGAGTGCGGTGGTCTATCTCGGCGCCACGCTGGCGCTGGCAGGTCGCTTGCTCAGGGATGACGAGTCCCTGCTCGGCGACGAGGCGGGGCCCGCCCGGTGACCTTACGGTGCGGTAATGGCCAGCGACAGAAGTCTGGCCATGATCCCAACATGACGAAGCGAAAGCGACGGCATGGCGCCTGAGGCCGCTTGAAAAGCGCGAGGACCAGACCTATTGAAAAGGGTCTGTGCTGCTCCGCCGACCCCGGCGGTTTCCCACTCACGGATGGCTCAAAAGGCCCTTCAGCAAGGAATCATTATGAACCGACTCAAGCTGCCGTTGTTCACCCTCGCCTGCGCGCTGCCCCTGGCGGCCTGCGCCGCCACACCCGAGGCGCTGAAACCCTACCCTGCAGCCGGCGAAGGCTATAGCCGCCATGTGATCGAGCTGCCGGCGCAAGCCAACGAAGCCGAGTACAAGGTAGAGATCATCGCCGGCAAGACACTGGAGGTGGACTGCAACCAACACCGCCTGGGCGGTCAGTGGCAGGAAAAGACCGTGGAAGGCTGGGGCTACAGCTATTACGAACTGGGCCAGGTCGGCCCGGCTGTTAGCACGCTGATGGCCTGCCCGGACGGCAGCCGCAAGCAGGCATTCGTACGCGTTGGCGGCGAGCCGCAGCTGGTGCGCTACAACAGCAAGCTGCCGCTGGTGATCTACGCGCCGGACGATATCGAGGTGCGCTATCGCCTGTGGTCGGCTACGGGTGAGACCAGCCCAGCGCCGCGCCAGTAGCGGCGGACTCTGCCGCACTGGCCACGGACGACCCATGCTTCGTGGCGCTTGTGCGAGAGCGGGCCGGGCGGTGAAAAAAGCTCTAGCAAGCGGCTGTGAGACTGGATGCGATGGCCGGCGCGACTATGCTCAAAGAGCACCTTCTCACCGAGCGCCAGAGCCGCGCCCGTAGCCACCGGAGCCAACATGGATATCGAAAGTCTCTTTGCCCAACTGCACACCCTGCCCAGCATTCCGAAGGTCGCGCAGGAGCTGATCCAACAGTTCGACAACCCCTCCTCCAGCCTGGAAAGCGTGGCGCGCAACATCGAGCGTGACCCGGTTATCGCCGCCAAGGTATTGCGCCTGGCCAACTCGCCCCGTTTTCGCGGCGCGCGCGAAGCGGTGAGCGTTGAGGACGCCGCCATGCGCCTGGGTTTCAACACCCTGCGTACGCTGGTGCTGGCCTCGGCCATGACGGGCGCGTTCAAGACCGACACCGGCTTCGACCTCAAGGGGTTTTGGATTCGCAGCTTCCGCGTCGCCAGTATCGCCCGCTGCCTGGCCAAGCAGTTAAAGCTGGACACCGACGCGGCCTTCACCTGCGGCATGATGCACAACATCGGCGAGTTGCTGATCCAGACCGGCGCGCCGGATTTCGCCCGGCGCATGAACCGTCACCCGAAACGCGAGGCCACCGCCCACGCCGCCGAGGAAACCCTGCAACTGGGCTTCGGCTACCCGGAGGTCGGCGCCGAACTGGCACGACGCTGGCAATTGCCGGCGCTGATCCAGCACGCCATCGCCTATCAGGCACGTCCAACCCAGTCGCCCGGTGACAGTCGCTATGCGCGCCTGCTGGCCCAGTCGGTGACCGTAGCCGAATGCATCGACTCGCACGGTGTCAACGAGCAGGCCAGACAGAGCCTGGAAGGCCCGTTGTTCGAAGAGGTCGACCTGGACAAGCTGTTCGAGGCGCTGCCGGCGGTGCTGGAGGCAGACAAGGCGTTTGCCGAACTGCTCAGCTGAGCGGCATCACCCGGCCATGCAGCCGCCGGCTGGCGCAGGTATCGAACCCAAGCCGGCCGGCTGCGGCAGGGGGAGTCAGCGCATGCAGCACTGCTTGTATTTCTTGCCACTGCCACAGGTGCAAGGGTCGTTGCGACCCACCTTGGTGTCGTCCCGGCGCACCGGCAGCACCGGCTCGAGGTTCTGCTGCCAGTACTCGTAGAGCTCGACAGCAGCCGGCTCTATCAGCGCCGTGCTGGCGTCATATTCCGCGTCGGACATGGCCTTGAGCGTCTCGGTGCCGCTTTCGTCGCCGTGCAGAGTGATCAACGCCAGGGCTGCCGCCACCGAGTCGGGCAGCGAGGCTTCCAGCCAGCCGGCCACCGCCGCGCCTCGCAGATAGCCGGCGCACCATTCGGAAACGATCAGTTTCTCGCCCTTGCCGTTGTCGTCGGCGAGGAAGATCGCCTCGTAGTCGTCCGGCTCTTCGCTGAGCATGTAGGTGGCTTCGCTCATCAGTTCCACCGCCAGCTTCATGAAGCGCTCGCCGTCCTTGTCGCTCGGCCATTGCGGTGGCTGGTCGGCCCAGATCGCTGCATACCAGACGGCCGGCGCGACCTGGCGCGGCGCAGAGACAATGGCGGCGAAATAGCCGTCCAGTTCGCTGGCAGAGAGGATCGAGTCATCGTTGCCGTACTTGAGCAGCCACTGATCGAGCTTCTCCAACCCTCTGTTGTCCATCGCAACGCCTCCCGCTGAAAAAGGGCGCTACTGTCCCACAGTTGGCCGCCGCGAAACAGCCTGGCCGCTGGCCCTGCAGGCCTGGAAGCGCCAGAATTTTCAGCCCCAACATACCCGTAGGAGCGAATTTATTCGCGATAAGCTTTGGCCCAATGCCCGCCCACGATCGCGAATAATTCGCTCCTACAAGGGTAATGCTGTTCACTCAGGGCCGCAGGCGCCTGGCTGCCTTCTCCCCGGAGCCTGATTGCATTCGACCTTTTCAGCCTGCAAGAGGCCTCTCCTGCACGCGGGTCACCGGGACGCATGGCCGGTAGGAGCGAATTTATTCGCGAAGGCTTGGGCGCCCGACGATGATCGCGAATAAATTCGCTGCTACCCAATAGGGGCCGTTTCCAAGCTTTGTCGCAGGAACGCTCGTCGGGACGTGTGCCGATGCCACGGGCTGCCGCTACAATGCGCAGCTTGCCCGTGCCGCCTGATAAAGAAAAAACCATGTCCTTGCCCAAGAACCACCTGGAACTGCTCAGCCCTGCCCGCGACGTCGAGATCGCCCGCGAGGCCATCCTGCATGGCGCCGACGCCGTCTACATCGGCGGCCCGAGCTTCGGCGCGCGGCACAACGCCTGTAACGAGGTGAGCGATATCGCCAGACTGGTGGAATTCGCCCGCCGCTACCACGCGCGCATCTTCACCACCATCAACACCATCCTGCATGACGACGAGCTGGAGCCGGCGCGCGCGCTGATCCACCAGCTCTACGACGCGGGCGTGGACGCGTTGATCGTGCAGGACCTGGGTGTGCTGGACCTGGACATTCCGCCCATCGAGCTGCACGCCAGTACCCAGACCGATATCCGCACCCTGGGCCGCGCCAAGTTTCTCGACCAGGCTGGCTTCTCCCAACTGGTGCTGGCCCGCGAGCTGAACCTGCAGGAAATCCGCGCCATCGCCGATGAAACCGATGCTGCCATCGAATTCTTCATCCACGGCGCGCTGTGCGTGGCCTTCTCCGGGCAGTGCAACATCTCTCACGCGCAGACCGGGCGCAGCGCCAACCGCGGCGACTGCTCTCAGGCCTGCCGCCTGCCCTACACACTCAAGGATGAAAAAGGCGGCGTGATCGCCTTCGAGAAACACCTGCTGTCGATGAAGGACAACAACCAGAGCGCCAACCTGCGCGCCCTGGTCGAGGCGGGTGTGCGCTCGTTCAAGATCGAGGGCCGCTACAAGGATGTGGCCTACGTGAAGAACATCACCGCTCACTACCGCCGCGAACTCGACGCGATTCTCGAAGACCGCCCGGATCTCGCCCGCGCCTCCAGCGGCCGCACCGCGCACTTCTTCGTGCCGGATCCGGACAAGACCTTCCACCGCGGCAGCACCGACTACTTCGTCACCGAGCGCAAAGTGGACATCGGCGCCTTCGACTCGCCGACCTTTACCGGGCTCGCTGTCGGCCATGTCGAAAAGGTGGGCAAGCGTGACCTGATCGCCGTCACCCATGAGCCGTTGTCCAACGGCGACGGCCTCAACGTGCTGGTCAAGCGCGAAGTCGTCGGTTTCCGCGCCAATATCGCTGAACTGAAAGGCGAGTTCGAGGAAGACGGCGAGAAGCGCTACCGCTACCGCGTCGAGCCCAACGAGATGCCCGAAGGCCTGTTCCGCCTGCGCCCGAATCACCCGCTCTCGCGCAACCTCGACCATAACTGGCAACAGGCGCTGCAGAAAACCTCGGCGGAACGACGCATCGGCGTGAGCTGGAAGGCCGAGTTGCGTGAAGACGCCCTCAAGCTCACCGCCACCAGCGAAGAAGGCATCAGCGTCGACGTCGCCCTGCCCGGCCCGTTCGGCGTGGCCAACAAGCCGGAACAGGCGCTCGACGGCCTGCGCGACCTGCTCACCCAGCTCGGCACCACCATCTACCACGCCCAAGGCGTCAACCTGGATGCACCACAGGCGTTCTTCGTGCCCAATTCGCAGCTGAAAAGCCTGCGCCGCGAGGCCATCGAGGCGCTGACAGAAGCCCGCGTCGCGGCCCACCCGCGCGGCCGCCGCAAGGCCGAGAGCAACCCACCGCCGGTGTACCCCGAGTCGCACCTGTCGTTCCTGGCCAACGTCTACAACCACAAGGCCCGCGAGTTCTATCACCGCCACGGCGTACAACTGATCGACGCCGCCTACGAGGCCCACGAAGAAGAAGGCGAAGTGCCGGTGATGATCACCAAGCACTGCCTGCGTTTTTCCTTCAACCTGTGCCCCAAGCAGGCCAAGGGCGTCACCGGGGTGAAGACCAAGGTCGCGCCAATGCAACTGGTGCACGGTGATGAAGTGCTGACCCTGAAGTTCGATTGCAAACCGTGCGAGATGCACGTGATCGGCAAGATGAAGGGCCACATCCTCGACCTACCGCAGCCTGGTAGTGCCGCCACCCAGGTGGTCGGTCATATCAGCCCAGACGACCTGCTCAAGACCATTCGCCAGAAGCCGGGCTACAGTCATTGACACCTTGCCGGCCTGGCGACAGTCCGGTGCTACATCAGGTCATTAACACCGTAAAATGTCAGATTGACATCAAGTCATGATGACAACGAAACGACAAGTCATTGATTTGCAAGCCGCCAGGTGCTGGCACGAAACCTGAAATGTCCTCCGTGACCTCTTCTTTTCGTGCCGGATACCGCCATGTTTTTCGTCAGCGCCAAACGCCATCGCAGCCTCGAAGCCGACCATCACGCCCTACTCGCTCGCCTCACCGCCAGCGAGCAGGAAACCCAACATCTGCGCAGCGCACTACAGGCCAGCCAGGAGGACACCCGGCTGCAGAGCGACCTGAGCTTCTACCAGGGGCTGGCGGGTAATCTGCTCAAGTTCGGCCTATCCATCGAGCATGTCGGCGACTCCTTCAGTTATCTCAACGCGCGTCTCGATGAGAACAATCGTCGCGCCCAGGACGTGGCCAATGCAGCGATTCAGAACAAACTCAAGTTCGGCCAGTTGCAAGAGGAGTCGCAACGCATGGAGGACGGCCTGGCCAGCCTCAATGAGCGCATATCGGAACTGGTCAAGCGCGCCAGTGAAATCGACCGCATCGTCGGCCTGATCGGCAGTATCGCCAGCCAGACCAACCTGCTGGCACTCAATGCCGCCATCGAGGCGGCGCGCGCAGGGGAATCCGGTCGCGGCTTCGCTGTGGTCGCTGGTGAAATCCGCGATCTGGCGGAGAAAACTGCCAGCGCTACTCAGGACATCGTTCGCGAGACGGCAGATATCCAGAGCGTGATCCATGCGGCCCAGCAGGAAATTCAGCAACACACCGGCAGCGCCGGTCATTTCCATGCCATGACCACCGAAGCCAGCGGCGCCATGCTCAACGTTCACGGCCAGGCGCAGCGCATGCACCACGAGATCAGCCAGTCGTTCTTCCGCTCCGGCATCGAGCTGGCCAACCTCGCCGAGCTGTCGCTCAAGGCCTCGGTCTACCAGGCGATTCTCAACGGCAAGGGCAATGCCCGCGACCTGCCCAGCGAAGAGCAGTGCCTGTTCGGGCGCTGGTACTACGGCGAAGGCAACGCGGCGCTGCAGGGCAACCGCGAGTTCCGTCAGATCGAACATCCGCACGAGCAGGTTCACCAGTGCGGCGCCCAGGCCATCACCGCCTTCGCCGAAGGTCGGCTGCAAGAGACGTTGGACAACCTGGCCACCATGGAGGACGCCAACGTCGAGGTGATGCGTATCGTCAGGAAGGTGCTCGACGAGCACGACAAGGGCCTGACGACGCCAGTGGAGCGCCCGCGTCTGCGGGCTGTACCGGCCTAATGCAACTGCCGGGCGAATCGCTCCACTGCTCCGAGAACCTGCTTGGCGCCCTGGCGAATTTCGACGATCACGTCGCCCGCCTGGTTGGCTAGGGCCAACCCGGTTTCGGCCTGGGCGCGACTGCTGGCCATATCGCGCACGGCGGCATCCACCAGCCGCTGGTTGTCCTGCACGACTCCGACGATCTCCTCGGTGGCCTTGCTGGTGCGGCTGGCCAACTGACGCACCTCATCAGCCACCACGGCGAAGCCGCGTCCCTGCTCGCCCGCCCGCGCAGCCTCGATGGCAGCATTGAGCGCCAGCAGGTTGGTCTGCTGGGCGATGCCGCCGATGGTCTGCACCATGGTGCTGATCAGTATTGATTGCTTGCCGAGGGCTTCGATCCCTTCGGACGCCGACGTCATCTCCTGGGCGATACGCTGCATGGTCTGCACCGTCTCGGTCACCACCTGGGCGCCCTGCTGTGCGGTGGTATCGGTGCGCTGAGAGATGCCGTAGGCGGTGTCGGCGGCATCGTTGACCTCTTCCTCGCGGTTGACCTGCTCGGTGATCACGGTGGCGAACTTGACCACCTTGTACAGGCGGTTCTGCGTGTCGTGCACCGGGTTGTAGGTGGCCTCCAGCCAGACGGCCCGGCCATGGCTGTCCACCCGTTTGAAACGCCCGGCGACGAACTCGCCACGGTTGAGCCGCTCCCAGAAGTGGGCGTACTCGCTGGACGACGCCTCCTGCGGCTCACAGAAGATCCGGTGATGCTGGCCCCTGATCCGTTCCAGGCTGTAGCCCATGGCATCGAGAAATTGCTGGTTGGCGGTGAGCACCTGGCCTTGAAGATCGAATTCGATCACCGCGGTGGAGCGCAGCAGCGCGTTGATAAAGTCTTCGTTCTCACGCGCCTTGTTCATGCTCTCGGTTACTTCGCTGCCGATGCACTGGATCTGTCGCACAACACCGCGCTCGTCGGCCAGCGGCATCCACGAGGCCTGCACCCACACCAGCGCACCATCGCTACGCAGGAAACGATAACGATCGCTGACCGACTCACCCAAGCTGATCGCGGTGCTGAGGTTCTTGAAGCATGGTAGATCCTTGACGTAAGCCGGCACGATGTCGCTGAGCGGGCGACCTTTCAACTGCTCGGGTGCATAGCCGACGAAACGGGCGAACTTGTCGTTCAGGTCGACGATCCGCCTCTCGGGATCGATCGACACCATGATCTTCTGCGCCCGGATGCCTTCGTAGAGCTGCTTGTACAACGACAGCTCGGCCTCTTTCTCCTGCAGCTCCTTCTTCAATCGATTAGCGAACATGCGCCTTCTCCAAGCAGTCGTTCTCCAGATGGTCGACTGTCCCCGGCGTCGAGCCAGGCCAGCTTCAGCGCAAGCATAGAAGGCGGACGGTGAAAGGCGCCAGCGTAGGCGCAACTGGATCAACCCGCCGGGCTGAGCATGACGATCTCGCGAATCTCGAAATCGCGGCGCAGGTAATCCATGCGTCGTTCATGGAAGGCACGCATATGCGGCAATGCCATGTGCTCGGCCAGCGCCGCCTGCGACGCCCAGACCTCAAAGAAGATGAACAATGTCGGGTCCTGGGCGTCGCGCAGCATGTGGTACTGGACGCAACCGGGCTCAGCGCGGCTGGGTTCGATGTAGGCGCGAAACAGTTGCTCGAAGGCCTCGGCCTGCTCGGGCCTGGTATGAGCGTGGAGGATGAAGGCGTGCATGACAAAGGTCTCGTGAGAATGAAGATGCCTCACCTTAACGCAGGACTGAAATTAACTTTCATGACTTTCAGTCAACAATAATTTGAGCGTTCCGGGGTGTTTCGCCCGCGTAGGGCTCGTTAACCTGCCGCCACATTTTCTGGAGAACCCCCGATGAAAAAGATCCTCCTGCTCAACGGCGGCAAAGCCTTCGCCCATTCCGACGGCCAGTACAACGCCACGCTGCACGATGCTGCCGTGGCCTTCCTCGACCGCGCCGGTTTCGACATCAAGACCACCTTCATCGATGGCGGCTACGACGTCGAGGATGAAGTGCAGAAAATCCTCTGGGCCGACGTGGTGATCTACCAGATGCCCGGCTGGTGGATGGGCGCCCCATGGACGGTGAAGAAGTACCTTGATGAGGTGTTCACCGCCGGCCACGGCAGCCTCTACGCCAATGACGGCCGTACGCGCTCCGATGCGTCGCAGAAGTACGGCAGCGGCGGGCTGATCCAGGGTAAGCAATACATGCTGTCGCTGACCTGGAACGCGCCGCTGCAGGCCTTCGAAGACCCCAGCGACTTTTTCGAGGGCAAGGGCGTGGACGCGGTGTATTTCCCCTTCCACAAGGCCAACGAGTTCCTTGGCATGAGCGGCCTGCCCACGTTCCTGTGCAACGACGTGATGAAGGTGCCGAACGTCGAGCGCGATGTGGCGCGCTACGAGCAGCACCTGGCCAAGGTGTTCGGCGTCAACTGAGTCATTGCCCGCCGAACAATGCCGTCCAGTAAATGCCGGCATCGCTCTGCGGGTCATTGGCGTAGGCAGCGCCCAACTCGCTGAACGCCGGGTTCATGATGTTGGCGCAGTGTCCTGGGCTGGCCAGCCAGCCCTCGACCACCTTGGCGGTGGTGTCCAGCGCGGCAGCGATATTCTCACCCACCGTGGTGCCGCCGTAGCCCGCCAGTTCGGCCCGATCACCCGGCGTCAGGCCGTCGCGGCCCTGATGGGCGAAGAAGTTGCCGTTGGCCATGGCCCGGCTGTGGCTCTCGGCAGCGCTGCCCAGTTCAGCACTCCATACCAGCGGCGCCGTCGCGGCGAATGCCTGGTCGCCGCACTGGCGCGCCTCGGCACGGGCGGAATTGACCAGCAGCAGCAGCCCTTCCCCCTCGGTCTGCCAGGTTTGCAGGCGCCCGCTGAGCAGCGGCCTTGCCAGCACGATGCGCCAGTCACGATCCTCCTGGCTGACGCCGATATCAATGAACTGCGGGTCGAGCAGCACGCGGCAGAAGCTCTCGCTCAATGCCTGCATCGCCGCTTGCGCATTGCGTGGGCCGGAGAGGGTAATGGCCTGGACGTTGACCAGCGGATAGCCGGAGGCACTTAGCGAATCCTGCAGGTCCGCGGTGCCATTGGCGGGCAGTATCAGGCGCGGGTCGTTGGTCAACGGTGGCAACGGTTCGGAGGCCTGCACGCCACAACGCTGCACTTCGCTGCGATAGGTATTGATCGTCTCGATCAGCGCCAGATCCTCGCTGGCCTGAACCAAGCCCAGTCCCCCCCCCATCAACAGCAGCGCCAGCAGGCAGCGATGCCATCCCCGTTTGTCCATTGTTGTTGTCATACAGCCCTCTCCCAACTAACGTCGTGATTCTGACGTATTTCCCGGCGCACTATCATTACCGGTTTCCTCGTCCCTTCGAATGCCTGCGAACACTGGACTCACCAGGCTCGGCAGGGTTCCTGCATGACGCCATTTGCCGCCATCGCACCACTGTCGCAATTGCCTCACTCCGCCCGAGAACACCGATGCCTGGTTACGCTGCCAAGAACGAACAACACCGACGCCTGGTCCTCAAAGCCTTGCTATGGATCACCTTGAGCGGCGGTTGTTCTTCTCCGTGGTCAATCTGCTGCACGATAACTGGCTGCTGGCGGGACTGGAGATCGGCTACGCCGCTGTATCACTGTATCTGCTGACCATCCTCGACCGAACCCGCAACCTGCAGCTATTGACCGCGGTTTACCTGCTGCCGTTCTTCAGCATCATGATCCTGGCGCTGGCTCAGACCCACACCACCTTCGCGGTGTTCGCCTGGATTCAGTCGATTCCGATCATCTGCTACCTGCTTCTGGGGTTGCGCCTGGGCATGTACGGCTCGGTCCTGTTCGTCGGCGTCGGCCTGTTCGTCTTCACTCGGCGATTCTCTTCCGAAGGTCTGCTGCAGAACGTGGAGATCATCGCCAACCTCGGCCTGGCCAGCCTGGCGGTGATGATTTTCGCCCACATCTACGAGCGCAGCCGCATTCTCAACGAAAGGCGTCTGACCGAGCAGGCCACCACCGACGCCCTGACCGGCCTGCCGAATCGGCTGAAACTGGCCGAGGTGTTCGAACGCGAACGCGCCCATGCGTTGCGTAATAGCACGCCGCTTTCGCTGGTGTTTCTCGATATCGATCACTTCAAGCAGATCAATGACCGCTTCGGTCACGAGGTCGGCGACCGTGCCCTGGCCCACTTCGCCACGGCGCTGGCGCAACGGCTGCGCATCAACGATCTGTTCTGTCGCCTGGGAGGTGAGGAATTTGCCGTGCTGCTGCCCGGCAGCACGGCGGGCCAGGCTCGCGATATCGCCGAGAACCTGCGCGAGCGCCTGGCAGCCGAGCCGTTGATGAACGACGGCATCGCCCTGGCCATGACGTTGAGCGCCGGCGTGGCGAGCTTCAAGGTGGACGGGCAGTCCCTCGACGAGCTGATGCTGGCGGCTGACAGGCGTACCTACGCCGCCAAACGTGCCGGACGTAACCGGGTCATCACCGGCGAAGACATGGGCGACAGCGAACCGGTACCAGGCTGATCAGGCGTAGACGCTGAGCCCGCCCTTTTCCTGCAGCCACTGGCGGTAGGTTTCCAGCGAGTCGGTCTGCTTGTCGCCATTGTGCCCGGCGATGCGCACGCTGCCGTCCAGGCCGGCGTCGACCATCTTCTGCACCTGCTGCAGCAGCTTGGCGGCATCGTCGCGATCGAGTTGCGTCACATCCGGCAACTGAATCACCGAGGGCGCCGCCGCCTGATTGTCGGCACTGTTCTGCACGGCATTGGCCGGCGTCGCCGCGCCGCCATTCATCACACGCAACAGCCCACCCTCACTGCGCGCGACCACCTGCTTGGCGAAACGCCGCAGATCGGCCAGCGGGTCCTGGCTGGCCTGGCTGTCGGTTTCGCCACTGGCGGTGCTGGAACGATTGTTTGCCTGGCTGCCGTAATAGCTGAGCATGGCAGGTATGCTGTTGTTGATGCTGGTCATATGGCCTCCCGCCAAAAGCATTCGCTACAGGCAAAGCAGGTTTCGGGCCAGCCGCTGCCGGCCTTTGATCACGGGCTCGGCGCATGCCTTAGCGGCAGCGACTTGCCACCGCAAGGCAAGGTTTTTCCGGTGCACGGAGCCCTCATGCCGCCAGCGGCGCAGCCGGCGGCCAATGAAAGGCTGAACGTCGAGCGAACGGCTTTCCGTTTGCTTAGCGAGGCGATTGCGCTAGGCTCTGCACCTCTATCGATAGGAGGTACTCCCCATGGCCCGCGCCACTGCACGCCACATCCTGGTTGCCAGCGAAGACAAGTGCAACGAACTGAAAGCCGCCATCGAGGGCGGTGCCGACTTCGCCCAACTGGCCCGCGACAACTCCACCTGCCCGTCCGGCCGCAGCGGCGGCGACCTGGGCTCGTTCGGCCCGGGCCAGATGGTCAAGGAATTCGACACTGTGGTCTTCAGCGCGCCGGTCGGCGTGGTGCAAGGCCCGGTCAAGACCCAGTTCGGCTATCACCTGCTGGAAGTCACCAGCCGCCAGGACTGATCGCGTCCCCGACCCGAAGACTGGCTGCCGCCAATCTTCGGGCACCTCTGCTGACAACAGCGCACATCGTTACGCCTCAAGCGCCTGCACGTAAGATCCGGCAGCGTCTGGATCAGACCTCGAACGCTTCCCTACCTGCGTCAAACAGCGCCCGGCGCGCGCTGGCGCCAGTTGTCGAGCAAGCGTCCACCCCAGACATTGATCAGCAGCCCGGCCATCACCAGCGCCGCGCCGACCATCTGCAAACCGCCAAGGCGTTCGCCCAGCAGCAGTGCCGAAGAGCTGATGCCCACCACCGGCACCAGTAGCGAGAACGGCGCCACCTGGCTGGCCGGGTAGCGCGACAGCAGGCGGCTCCAGAGACCATAGCCGAGAATGGTCGCGCCGAACGCCAGGTAGGCCAACACCAGCATGGAATCGAGGTTGAGGTTGCGCAGCGACTGGCTGATCAACTCCGGCCCCTCCAGCCACAGCGACAGCGCCAGGAACGGTAGCGGCGGAACCAAACTGCCCCAGACCACCAGGCCGACCAGATTGACCTTGCCCAACTTGCGCGTCACTACGTTGCCCAGCGCCCACATCGACGCCGCCGCGATGGTCAGGGCAAAACCGGCAAGGGTCATCGCCTGCCCACCCTGCAAACCGATCAACACCAGGCCGCTGGCCGCCACCAGCAAGCCGAACAGATTGCTGCCGCGCAGCCGCTCGCCGAGAAACAGCGCGGCGAAGAACAGGGTAAAGAACGCCTGCGACTGCAGCACCAGCGACGCCAGGCCCGCCGGCATGCCGACGTACATGGCATAGAACAGGAAGGCGAACTGTCCCAGCGAGATGGTCATGCCGTAGACCAGCATCCAGCGCAGTGGCACCTGCGGCCGGCGCACGAAGAGGATCGCCGGGAAGGCCGCGAGCAGAAAACGCAGGGCGCCCATCAGCATCGGCGGCATGCCGTGCAGACCGACCTTGATCACCACGAAGTTCAGCCCCCAGACGACGATTACCAGCAGCGCCAGCAGCAGATCCTTGGGTGTCATGAGCATGAGCCTCGCCTTGATTGAGCAGGCATTAGAGCAGCCTCGCCCCGAGCCAGACAGACACAGAGGCCACGGAAAAAAGCCACACAGCCGCGCGCGGCTGCTAACCTGCGCGCTTCAGCGCCGTTACGTCACGCCCATGACCCTGCACGATTTTCTTCTGTTCGCCCTGCCGGCGGTGTTTCTCACCGGTCTGTCCAAGGGCGGTTTCGGCGGCGCCCTGGGCGGCATCGCCGTGCCGCTGCTGGCATTGGCAACCTCCCCGAAACAGGCCGTGGCGGTGATGCTGCCGATTCTCTGCCTGGCCGACGTGGTCGGGCTGAAGGCTTACTGGGGCAAGTGGGATACGGCCAACCTCAAGGTCATGCTGCCGGGCGCGGTGATCGGTATCGGCATCGGCTCGCTGACCTTTGGCTTCTTCGACGAACGTGCCATCGGCCTACTGATCGGCACCATCGCCATCGTCTTCGTCGGCCTTGGTCTGCTGGCGAGCAACCAGGCGCCACGGCCGCTACGCGCCGGCCGTGGCACCTTGTTGTCGAGCCTGGCCGGCTTCACCAGTTTCGTTGCCCATGCCGGCGGGCCGCCGGTGATGATGCACCTGTTGCCGCAGCAGCTGGACAAGGTGCGCTTCGTCGCTACCATCAACCTGTTCTTTCTGCTGACCAACGCCGCCAAACTGTTCCCTTACGCCGCGCTGGGCCAGTTCACCCAGGAGAACCTGCTACTCAGCCTGATGCTCGCGCCCATCGTGCCGCTGGGGGTATGGAGCGGGCTGTGGCTGCAGTCGCGGGTCAACCACTTGTGGTTCTACCGCATTGCGCGGCTGGGCATCCTGCTGGCTGGCGTGCAACTGATCTGGCGCTACCTGTAGCGGGCCCTGCCGGGAACCGTACAGGATCAGGGTTCGACCACGCGCCACAACTCGGGCCACTCGCCCGGATTACGCGCCGCACAGCGGCCAAGATAACTGAACGAGGCCAGCTGAAAACGCTCGCCATCGAAGCGCCAGCTGCCCGATTCACCACAATCGGCAATCCCTCGCCCCTTGTACAGGTAGCCCAGCTCGCCGCTATCGGGGTTGTAACTCACCCAACCGGACAACGCGCCAAGGTCCAGCGGCGGCGTCTCGAGCTGCAGATCGAGCTCGGCATAAGGCGCCTGACGACCGACGCGATACACCGCAAAATCGCAGTTGTAGGCGGCGCACCAGGTTCGGATGATGACCAGCGCCTCCTGGTCGTTGAGCGCAAAAGCCTCGGCCTCCGGCTCGCTGCTCATATCCTCTTCGAACCACTGGCTGCGGGTCGCGGCCATTACGTGCTCAGCGATATCACGCTGCTCCACTTCGCTCATCGGCGTGACACCGGGGTAGGCGCGCAGACGCGGCGCCGGTGGCGCAGCGGGCACCTCGCTGTCGGGCCGTGAGCCGGGACGATACAGGGCACTGCGGCTGTCCACCCGCCCCTGCACGGCATCCATCAGCAGCAAGGCAGCGGAAAGACCACTGAGCGAAACCACCGCCTCGTACTCGCGCTCACCTTCCATGCGCAATTGCACACCATTGCGCAGCTCGGCCAGCACTGCCTGAGCATCGGCGCCTTCGGCCACCAACGTGGTTTCACCCTGATTTTCTATCGGCTGCAGGCGACCTGCAGTGGACAAGGCCCGACCGTCGAGCCGCAGCGGTGCATAGCCGCCTTGCTCGNNTCGTGCAACGACAGTCGTAGCTGCGCCTGGGCGCCTGCAGAGCGCTCGAGCTGGAGGCTCAAGGGCTGGTAATCGAAACTCTCCGGCGCACTCAACGCCTGGCATCTGCGCAGGTTGTCGCAGGCGACGACCCAATCCTTGATTTCCCGGTACAGCGGCACCTGCTCGGGAGCGGCTTGGGCGATTCCCGCAGCCAGCAGCAGAGCGGTAAGCAAGACCCAACGCGACATGAACAACTCCTTTTGACAATTGCGCAGGGGCGTCATGTTCCTTCGCCCGAGCGAGCCAGGCAAGCGACGTCGCAGCCCGGCCGTTGGTGTGATTCGCCGGTTGCCGGCAAGGGCGCTCGCCCCATCAGGAAATTGCAGGTGCCGATAACCGCGCAAGGCACTAGAATCCGCAGCCTATCCGATCGTCACGCGCAGATTCGCGCGACGCCGTCTCACCTATCGGCCAGGAGACCCCAGATGGGCGCCCAGTGGAAAGCCAAACCCAAAGAAGCCGCCGCCAATGCCCGAGGCAAGATCTTCGGCAAGCTGGTGAAGGAAATCATGCTCGCCGCGCGTAACGGCGCCGATCCGGACATGAACCCCAAGCTGCGCCTGGCCGTGCACCAGGCCAAGAAAGCCTCGATGCCCAAGGACACGCTGGATCGCGCCATCAAGAAAGGCGCCGGCCTGTCCGGTGAGGTGGTCAACTACGAGCGGACCCAGTACGAAGGCTTCGCCCCGCACCAGGTGCCGGTGATCGTCGAGTGCCTGACAGATAACGTCAACCGCACCGTCGCCGAGATTCGCGTGCTGTTCCGCAAGGGCCAGCTCGGTGCCTCCGGCTCGGTGAGCTGGGACTTCGACCACGTTGGTCTGATCGAAGCCAGCACCGAAGAAAGTGCGGACCCGGAACTGGCCGCCATCGAAGCCGGCGCTCAGGACTTCGTGCCCGATGACGAAGGCTCGACGCTGTTCATCACCGACCCGACCGACCTCGACGCCGTATGCAAGGCGCTGCCGGAGCAGGGCTTCACCGTCAACTCGGCCAAGCTCGGCTACCGCCCGAAGAACCCGGTAACCAGCCTGACGCCGGAACAGATGGAAGAGGTCGAGGCCTTCCTCGAGGCCATCGACGGCCATGACGACGTGCAGAATGTCTACGTCGGCCTTGCTGGCTGAGGCCTGCCGGGCGCCCTGATCGGGCGCCCGCTGCTTATCCCATGAAAAACACCCTAGAGATTGCGGCGGCCTGCCTGTTCGACGAACGAGGCCGCCTGCTGCTCGTGCGCAAGCGCAATACCGGTTTCTTCATGCTGCCTGGCGGCAAGCGCGAGCCGGGCGAAGATGCACTGGCTGCGCTCAAGCGTGAATTGCTCGAGGAGCTGGAACTGCAACTGGACAGCGCAGCGTTGCAACCACTCGGCCAGTTCCACGCCCCCGCCGCCAACGAAGCCGATACCTGGGTGCAGGCCGACATCTATCGCGCCGCCTTGCCCCATGCGGTACAAGCCGCCGCCGAGCTGGAAGAACTGCGCTGGCTCGATACTGCCCTGCCCCTGCCCGATGACTTGGCGCCGCTGCTTCGCGAGCAGGTATTGCCGGCCCTGCAACGGCTTCCTTGATCCACGGCAACGCACAGCCAGCGGTTCAGGCGTTAGGCTGCGCCGATAAACAGAACCATTCGCCTTGCCTGCAAACCCCATAGGAAACGAGGTTTGCCATGAGTATCACGTCCGCCCAGATCTGCCAGGCCGCCGACCAGCTGCAGGGTTTCGTTGGCTTTAATGCCAAGACCGGCCAGTACCTGCTGCGTTTTTCCGAAGACAGCTTCGGCCTCGACGTGCCCGCCGAGACCATCACTCCGACCTGCGAGTACGTCTGGCACGCCGACCAAGGCGAGCTGATGCGCCTGGATCGCCAGCGCCTGGCCTGGTTGCAGGACCAGCGCATCGACGACCGGGTCAATCTCAGCGAACCGCTGCGCTTATACCTGCGCCGCAACGACCTGCCGGAAATCCGCGCCGAACGCCGCCGCCTGGCGCCAGCCTGAATCGTCGACAGGGAGCGTCGTGTACAGCGATTAGCGCCGAGAACCGCGGTGCACCCTTACGCGCCTGATTCTGCTTAAATGGCCCATCACCCGCTTCCCCTGTGCCGATGAGCCCATTCCGCTACCGCCAATTGCCGCCCCAGCTGCGCCCCCTGGTCGACAAGTTCTACCGCGGCCATCGCTCGCCGATGCGCAGTCAGGCGGACGACCAGATCTGGGTCGCCGAGTACGCAGGTGACATCGTCGCAGCCCTCAGCTTGCGAGCCTTGACAGGTGGGCAGTGGCTCACCGGGCTGTTCGTCGCCCCTGCACTGCGTCGCCAGGGCGTGGCCGCGGCCTTGCTCGATCACGCCCTGGCAGAGCATCCGGAAGCGGTCTGGCTGTTCTGCCATCCCGACCTGCAGGGTTTTTATCAGTGCCGAGGTTTCGTACCCGGCCAGCCTCTTCCCGCCGAACTAGCCGAACGACTGGCCCGCTACCAACACAGCAAGTCACTGGTATCGCTGCGCGCGCATTAAAGGCAGTCGCCTGGGCAAAAATACTGGCACTTTGCTCCGGAATGCCCCTTGCCATCGGCGGTCAAAGCTTTGCATGCTTATTCCATAACAACGAAAAGAAACGCTATGGCTACCCAGACCGCACGTTTGCTGAAACGCCTGCGCAACGATTTCCAGCTGTCGATCATCACCCTGATGGGGTTGTTCGGCGTCATCGGCATTACGCCCTATGCCGTGTACCGTTTGCTTCAGGGCAACTACCTGGTGGGCCTCGCCGACACCATCATTGTCCTGTCCACCGTATTCGCCGTGCTTTATGCCTGGGTCACTCGCGATACGGTCAAGCCCGGCATCTACCTGGCTGCCGTGTTCTCGGTCGGCGCCACGCTGATCGCCATCAACCTGGGCGTCAACGGCCTGTTCTGGATCTATCCGCTGATCCTGTTCAACTTTTTCATGGTGACGCCCGGCAAGGCCCTGCTAGCGACAGCTCTGGTGCTGATCAGTCTGGTCAGCCACGCCCTGCTCGCGCCCGGTAGCGTGTTCGAAAGTCATTACCAGATGGTGTCGTTCCTGGTCACGTGCGTGATGGCCAGCGTACTCAGTTTCATCTTCGCCTTCCGCACGCGTACCCAGCGCGACCAACTGCAAATGCTGGCGATCCATGATCCGCTCACTGGCGCGCGCAACCGTCGGGCGATGAACGAAGAATTGAAAATCGCCGTGGCCAGCCATCGCCGTCACAGCGACAGCTATGGGTTACTGGTGATAGACCTTGACCACTTCAAGCAGATCAACGACCGCTTCGGCCACCAGGTCGGCGACCAGGTGCTGGTGGCTTTCGTCGGGCTGATCAAGCGCTACTGCCGCAAGGAAGATCGCCTGTTCCGCTTCGGTGGCGAGGAGTTCCTGCTATTGCTGCCCAGCACCGACGCGGAAGGCCTGCGCGTCGCGGCGCAGAACCTGCTGAGCAAGGTCGCCAGTGAGCTGCAAAGCCCGGGCGGCGCGGTGACCGTCTCTATAGGCGGCGCGATCCTGCATGGTGGCGAGCATTGGGAAAGCTGGCTGCAGCGCGGCGACGAATGCCTGTACCGGGCCAAGAGCGAGGGGCGCAACCGCGCAGTGATCGCCGACGCGCCGGACAACGCACACAGAACGGCCGCCCGTCATTGAGATCAGCGGCTGCGTTGCTGCTGGTAACTGCCGCTGCCAGGTTGACGCTCGATGATCAGCCCGCCGGGATACTCGGTGCTCTGCCGAATCCCGCCGCGCGTCTCGATGGACTGACTGCCGTAGCTATTCTCCTGGCGCACACTGGCGTGCGGTAGACGCTGGCCGCCGTAGAGATTGTGTTGCTGATAACTCGACGAGCCCGAAACGCTGCCGCTGGCACCGGGGCTGACGTAACTCTTGGGAATGACCCGGATGGTCTGCGGCTGATCAGCGAAAGCGGCAGTGGCGACGGACGCAGCCAGAATCATCAGAATCGAACGAATCAACATAAGCGACTCCCAAAAGGCCAGACCTGCAGCCAGGCCATGATGTGACATTAGCTTCGACAGCACGGAGAGAGAACGTTGCAACGCCTGACGTCATATACGACAAAGGGCTGGGCGAAGCTGACGGCCGCTCCATCTATGGCCACCAAGTCCGCCTAGCGGCCGACCACAGAAAGCACCTTTAAAAGCACTCTTAACAGAGCTATGCTTTGACGTGCTTTCCAAGAAAGCAGGAGATATCCATGACCTACGCAGTATTGGCCGATGTTGCAGCATCGGTGACAGACCTCAAGAAAGATCCGATGGGTACCATCCGCGAAGGTGGCGGTGAAACTGTCGTGATCCTCAATCGCAACGAACCAGCCTTCTACGCCGTGCCTCCGGCGCTGTACGAAGCCATGCTGGAAATGATCGACGATGCGCGCCTGGCCGAAATGGTGCGCGAGCGACGTGGCGAACCCACTGTACGAGTAGATATCGATGACCTCATCGAGCAAGCCGGCGGAGCCGACTAAGTACGCTCTCGAGTTTAACGCCCAGACGCTCAAGGAGTGGGGCAAGCTGGGCAAAACCTTCCAGCTGCAGTTCGCCAAAAAGCTCAAGGAACGCCTTGAGAATCCCCGAGTCGAGGCCGACAAGCTCCGTGACATGCCCGACTGCTACAAGATCAAGCTGCGCTCCATCGGCTACCAGCTGGTCTATGAGGTGATCGACAGCCGCCTGGTCGTAACCGTGATTGCGGTTGGCAAACGGGAACGGAGCAAGGCGTACGAGCACGCAGCCAAACGTCTATAGGCAAAAGCGTTGTTGGTTGCGTCATGAACTGAACGTCTCGCCGGATCATTTAGCATCCATCAACAGCCTCGGAACGGTGCTGATAATGACGGCTGGATCGCATGGCCAAGCTTGCCGCCCCATATCAAGCAATTCTGTGGCAGCACTGAAACGACAAAGGGTCAGCCGAGGCTGACCCTTTGATTTTTATGGTGCCGGGGACAGGAATCGAACCTGCGACCTTCGCGTTACGAGTGCGCTGCTCTACCGACTGAGCTACACCGGCGGGAAACGCGGCATTATGCGAGTTGCCGCGCCGGCGCTCAAGTCACGGTTGTATCAGCTGTCGAGCAGTTCGATACGGTCGTCGTGGATGCGGATCAGCCCCTGCTTGTAGAGACCGCCGATGGCCTTCTTGAAATTGCCCTTGCTGACCCGAAACTGTTCGGCGATCAGCTCTGGCGGGCTTTTGTCACCCAATGCCAGCACACCGCCCTGATCACGCAGGCGCTCGATGATCTGCTCGGCCAGGCCGCTGGCAGCTTGGTGACCGATGGGCTGCAGGCTCAGGCTGATCTTGCCGTCGGCACGCAGCTCCTTGATATAGCCCTTCTCGCGCATGCCGCTGCGGATGAACTTGAACAGCTCGTTCTTGTGGATCAGACCCCAATGCTTGCCGTCGATGATGGCCTTGAAACCGAGGTCGGTACGCTCGACCACCAGCAGATCGACTTCCTGACCGACCTGGTAGTTGGCCGGCACCTGGTCCAGATGACGATCCAGGCGCGCGGTGGCGGTGAGGCGGCGGGTGCGCTTGTCCAGGTAGAGGTAGATCACGCAGTAATCGCCGATCTGCAGCGGGCGCTTCTCTTCGGAGTGTGGCAGCAACAGGTCCTTGGGCAGGCCCCAGTCGAAGAACAGGCCGACGCGGTTGATATCCACCACCTTGAGGCTGGCGAACTCGCCGAGCTGGATCTTCGGCTTGAGCGTGGTGGCGATCAGCTTGTCTTCGCTGTCCAGGTAGATGAACACGTTGAGCCAGTCCTCGACTTCGCTCGGCGTGTCCTTGGGGATGTAGCGCTTGGGCAGGAGAATTTCACCGTCCGCGCCACCGTCCAGATACAGACCGAAGTCGGTGTGCTTGACCACCTGTAAAGAATTCATCCGCCCGATAACGGCCATCGTGTTCCACCTCGCCAAAACAGCCGGCCATTCTACCCGAGATCAGGGACATCCGGGCTGGCTGCATGATGAATCGACAGCCGGTCACCTGGCCGTATAAGTGACTGGAAAACAAGCCATAAAGTGTCGCGAAAAACCCGCTCATGCGCGGCGTTGTAGCCGGTAACGGGGCGATTACCCAAGCAGAAACAGGCGGGATGAGGCATAATGGCCGGCCGCCCATCTGAAAGAGATCAAGGTCATGGCCACCCTTCGCGTCAAGTCGTCCGCCGGCAAAGTCAGCAAACCCGCCCCTGCAGTGGAAACCCGCGAGTCCATCGAGGCGCAGATCGCTGCCTTCCTGCAGGGTGGTGGCGAGATTCAGCAGATCGCCAAGGGCGTCAGCGGCCAGACTTACGGCGGCACTCGTCAGATCACTATCAGCAAGAAGTGATCGCCTCGGGTGCGCGTTGCGCACCCAGCCTCCCTCCCGCCTTAGCCTCCCACCAAGCTTACTCGCTCGCCAGTCCCAGGCGCAGCAACTGCCCTTTCGGCGCATCCGTCAGCACGTAGATATAGCCGTCCGGCCCTTGTCGCACATCGCGTACCCGTACCTTCAGCGACTCCAGCAAGCGTTCTTCATGCACGATCCTGTCGCCGTCGAGTTGCAGGCGAATCAGTGCCTGGCTGGCCAGTGCTCCGATGAACAGATTCTGCTGCCAGGCTGGGAAACGCTCCGCGTCGTAGAAGGCCATGCCGCTGATGGCCGGTGATTTTTCCCAGACATGATGCGGCGCCTCGGTGCCCTCGACCGTTTTGCCCTTGGCCTCGGGAATCGCCAGCATCGAGTAATTCACCCCGTGCGTCGCCAACGGCCAGCCGTAGTTCTTGCCGGCTTCGGGAATGTTGATTTCGTCACCGCCGCGCGGGCCGTGCTCGTGGGTCCACAGGCGGCCGCTCCAGGGGTTGAGTGCCGCGCCCTGCTGGTTGCGATGACCGTAGGACCAGATTTCCTTACGCGCGCCATCACGGGAAACGAAAGGGTTGTCCTCGGGGATGCGGCCATCGGGAAAGATACGCACCAGCTTGCCCTGCAACTTGTCGAGATCCTGTGCGGTGGGGCGATTGTTGTTGTCACCCAGGGCGATGAACAGATGACCGTCACGGTCGAACACCAGCCGCGAGCCGAAGTGCGTGCCGCTGGATAACTTCGGCTGCTGACGGAAGATCACCTCGAAGCCCTCCAGCGCCGCAGCATCGGCCGACAGCTTGCCGCGCCCCACCGCCGTACCGGCAGCGCCATCACCCTCTTCGGCGTAGGACAGGTAAACCAGACGGTCTTCGGCAAAATCAGGCGACAGCACCACGTCGAGCAAACCACCCTGGCCGACAGCGAAGACTTCAGGCAGCCCACGCAATGGCTCGGACACCGCCCCCTCGGCACTTACCCGGCGCAACGCGCCCGGCCGCTCGCTGACCAGATATCCCTGGCCGTCCGGCAGAAAGGCCACGGCCCAGGGATTGGCCAGTCCTTCGGCGACGGTATGGACGTTCAGCGGGCCCAGTTCCGAAGCAACCTGCCGGTCTTCGGCAAGGCTATGCTGGGCACCGAAAAGAGCGATCAGACCGAGGGCTGCAAGGGGTTTCAGGCGCGGCATCGAGGCGTCTCCAGTCGTCAGACAAGCCGGCATAGTGCTACAGCCTGCCAACCGAGGCAGCCCTGCAAAAGTTTCCTCAGATTTCAGTCCGTCAGGTAGCGTCGTTCGACGCGCAGGTAGTCGCCGGATTCGCGCAGCATGCGCAACCCCGCATCGAAACGCAGCCGATGCGAGTCCTGACGAAAGCCGACGCGGTACGGCGTCGGTGGGAATATCTCGAACCAGTCGAGCGACTGGGTTACGTCGACCTGATCGTTCACTTCGCGATCGAGATGGAGAATGATCCGCTTGTCACCCACCACTACATCGGTGCGGCCGCTGTAGAGCAGGCGGTTGCGGTTGATCTGCAGCGCCTCCTCGCGATAGCGCGGGTTGTTCATCGCCATACGCTCGAACTCCGGCCCGAGCAGCAGGCGCGCACGCTGAAAGGCGCTGACCGCATAGTTGCTCAGGTCGGCGATACGCTCGATGTGATAATCCCGACTGGCCAGCGACACTGCAACGTTGTGGTAGTGGATATAGATATCGGAATAGAACGCCACAACCCCGCTGCGCTCGTGTGTGGTGGCAATGGCGTCGATCTCGCCGCGGCGCAGCATCAGGTGCAGGCGCTCCATTGGCGCGTAGTAGGCGGTCAGCTCGAAGCCGGCGTTGTGGGCGGCACGGTCGACGATCTCGTACTCCAGGCCGCGCGGCTCCCCTTCGAACACGTAAGGCGGCTTGTGCGTGCCGAAACCGACATGCAGCACCTCTGCCGCGACCGTCGGACTCAGACATGCCAAGATCAAGCCCAGCCACCATCTGCCCATCGTCTACCCCACTATCGGATAAGCCAGAGCATAGACGGCTGGTCGTCTTCATAACCAGAGTGGATGCCGGCCGATTCATTCCGCTTTGCCCTATCGCAGCTAGACTGGCTGCACGCATTTTTGCGCCAGTCTTCAGGAGATCAGACATGCTCAAAGCCGAATACCAGCAACGCGGCCCGGTGCCGCAAGACGTGATCAGCGCTGTGCCTCTGGAGCTGCCGGAACCCACCGCCGGGCAAGTGCGGGTCAAGGTATTGGCTGCACCGATCAATCCATCGGACGTGCTGACCCTGACCGGCGCCTACGGCATGCTGCCGCCGCTGCCCGCAGTGGGTGGCAATGAAGGCGTCGGCAAGGTCGAGGCGCTCGGTGAAGGCGTCGGCAACTTCAAGGTCGGCCAGACCGTGCTGCTGCCGGTGGGCTGCGGCACTTGGGTCAGCGCCTTGAACGCGCAGGCAGACAAGCTCATCCCGCTACCGGAGGCCGATCCGCTGCAGTTGGCCATGCTCACCGTCAACCCGCCGACGGCTTCGTTGCTGCTCAGCGAGTTCGTCGACCTCAAGCCGGGCGACTGGGTGATCCAGAACGCCGCCAACTCGGGCGTCGGCAGTTACCTGATCCAGTTGGCCAAGCTGCGCGGCTTCAAGACCATCAACGTGGTGCGCCGGGAATCGGCTGTCGCCGCTGTCGAGGCCGAAGGCGGTGATCTGGTACTGGTGGACGGTCCTGACCTGGCCAAGCGGGTTCGTGCTGCTACCGGCGGCGCCGACGTACGCCTGGGCATCGACGCGGTGGGTGGCGCCAGCACCGATCATATCGCCGCGGCGCTGGCCAACGGCGGCGTGCTGGTGAACTACGGCATGATGAGCGGCGAGGCCTGCCAGGTTTCGCCGGCCTCGTTCGTATTTCGCGACGTCACCCTGCGCGGCTTCTGGCTGGCCAAGTGGTTCCAGCAGGCCAGCCCGGCGCAGCAGATGAAGGTGTTCGGCGAGCTGGTGCAATTGATCGCCAGCGGCAAGCTGAAGACCCGCGTCGCCGCCACCTACGACCTGGCACACATCAAGGACGCTGTGGCGGCAGCTGCCAGCGGCGAGCGTGACGGCAAGATCCTGCTGGTGCCTTAACGTAAACCGCGCCCGATGGATAGCGCGCCCTGCCCTATGGGCGCGCCAACATTCTGCTTCACCTTCCGCTCGTGCCTCACGCGAGCCTCGGCCATGGGCCTCCCTCCCTGCCGGCACCGGCCGAATATGGGGCGATAGGCGTCTCACGCCCTTCGCCTCAACCTTCGTCATAACGATGCGCCTGATACAGGCCCAACGCGCTAAGTTAAACCAATCTGCCCAATTTCTGGCACATATAAGGCAAAGTGCCATTTTTAGTGCTAAAAACCTTGAGGGCTGGTCATTTTGTGGCCTATAGCCCGTCGACTCGCACGCAAGTACGAACGTGCCTGTGCTTCACTGAATGGACATGCACACCGCCCTGCCAGGGGGATGCCTATGGAAGGATGGTCGATTCATTTTCTCGCAGACCTGCCCAAGCAGGGCCAAGTTCTGCTCGACTGCGTACACGCCCCAAAGCTGGTGGTGCTGTCCTACGTCATCGCTAGCATCGGTAGTCTCAGCACACTGACCATCGCCAGGCATCTCGATCAGGTGCCGATGCGCAGCATGCGCCTGGTCTGGGGGCTGCTCGGCGGGCTGTGCCTGGCCGGCGCCATCTGGTCCATGCATTTCATCGGCATGCTGGCATTCCACGCACCTGTCGCTATTCGCTACGACCTCGCCACCACCGCGCTTTCCTTGTTGGTGGCGCTGGCTGCCGCCCTTCTGGCTCTTTACTGCATGGCCATGCCGCGTCCCGGCCTCAGCCGGCAGTTACTGGCGGCCGTGATCATCGGCCTGGGCATCAGCGCCATGCACTACAGCGGCATGGCCGCGATCCGCTCGAACGCCCAGGCTTACTACCACGGCGGCCTGTTCACCCTGTCCATCATCATTGCCATCAGCGCCAGCTTCGCTGCGCTGCTGCTCAACCGCTACGTGCGTAATGGCTCGCCCAGCCGCCAGCGCTGGATGAAGTATTCGGCAGCGCTGGTGATGGGCGCCGCCATCGCCTCGATGCATTACACCGGCATGGCCGCGCTCAACCTGGTGGTGCCCGATGGCACGCCGCTGGAGTTGCGCAGTGCCGACAACAGCGCGCAGCTGGTGGTGATCGTCGCGTCCATCACCCTGCTGATTCTCGGCCTGGGCCTGGCCGCGGCCTGGATCGGACGCAAGCTCGACGACAAGGAGCGCGACCTGCAGCGGGTCAATACCCTGCTGGTGCAGCTCGATCAGGCCAAGGCTTCGCTGGAACAGGTGGCGCATTTCGACCCACTGACCGAACTGCTCAATCGCCGCGGCTTCAACCGGGTCTTCACTGCCACCCTGGAAGAGCATGCGGTGACCGGCCGCAGCCTGGCGGTGATGTTTCTCGATGTCGATCACTTCAAGCGCATCAACGACAGCCTTGGCCACGACGCCGGCGACGAACTGCTGCGCGTGGTGGCGCAGCGTATCCGTGCAGCACTACGCGAGCGCGACATCATCGCGCGCTTCGGCGGCGACGAGTTCTGCGTGGTCGCCAGCCTCGACAGCAATGCCGACCCGCGTGCGCTGGCCGCGCGCATGCTGGAGCAGATGAAGGAGCCGATCAGCCTGGCCGGGCGCAAGATCGTGATGACCACCAGCGTCGGCATCAGTCTGTTTCCACAGGACGGCAGCAGCGCCGACGAGCTGCTCAAGCACGCCGACCTGGCGCTCTATCAATCCAAGGGCAGCGGGCGCAACGTGGTGCACTTCTTCAACCCGCACCTGAAACAGAAGGCCTCGTACGAACTGCAACTGGAAGAGGACCTGCGCCAGACCCTGCTGCAGGACAATGGCCTGGTCCTCTACTACCAGCCGATCATCGATCTGCGCAGCGGTGGCCTGAGCAAGCTGGAAGCCCTGGTGCGTTGGAATCATCCACAGCACGGCCTGCTCACCCCGGAACGCTTCATCGCCATCGCCGAGGCCAACGGCTTTATCGATCAGCTCGACAACTGGGTGCTGCGCCGGGCCTGCCTCGATCTCAACAGCCTGGAGCACATGGGCTATCCGGGCTTGAAGATCGCGGTCAACTGCTCGGCGCTCAATCTGGCCAACGATCAGTTGCCGGGCCGCATCGAACAACTGCTGAACGCGACCCACTGCCCCGCCCACTGCCTGGAGCTGGAGGTGACCGAAAGTGCGCTGCTGAGCAATATCAACCGCGCCATCGGCCTGCTGGAAAACATCCGCGCGCTGGGCGTGAGCCTGTCCATCGACGACTTCGGCACCGGCTATTCATCCCTCGCCTATCTGCGGCGCTTGCCGCTGGATACGCTGAAGGTGGACCGTTCCTTCATTCAGGACGTGGCCAACTCCAATCAGGACCGCGAGATCGTCCACGCCATCATCGCCATGGCCCATGCCCTGCACCTGAAGGTCGTCGCCGAAGGTGTGGAAAGCACCGCGCAGCTGGAGTTTCTGCAGGAGCGCGGCTGCGATCAGGTTCAGGGCTATCTGTTCAGCAAACCGGTACCGCTGGAAGACATCCTGGCCCGCTTCCCTCCACATTACCGGCCGCTGGAACGCGTGGCGGCAAGGTCTTGAGCCTTCGCCCAGAACGAAGGCTGGCCGCTAAAGCGCCTCCTAAAAGCAGTTGTGCAGCCCCTGTGGGAGGGGCTTCAGCCGCGCCATAGGCACGCCCGCCCCTCAAGTCCTGAATGCCTGCAACCAGCCCAGACTCGCCTGCGTACCCGTCTCACCCGGCTTGTATTCGGCCCCAAGCCAACCGCGATATCCGGTCTCATGCAGGGTTTCGAGCATCGGCGCAAAATCCAGCTCACCGCTGCCTGGCGCGCCGCGCCCCGGCATATCGGCGAACTGCACATGACCGATGTGCCCGGCCAGCAGGCGCATGCCGGCGACCACGTCCAGCTCCTGGCGCGCCATATGGTAGAGGTCGTACTGCGCGGCCAGATTCGGATGGTCCACCGAGCGCAGCAGCTCATCGAGATGCTCCGGCGTGTTGATCACAAAGCCCGGCATGTCGATCGGATTGATCGCCTCGACCAGCACACGAATGCCCAGTGTGGCGAACGCCTCGGCGCTCTTGCGCAGGTTGGCGACCAGACACGCCAGCGCCTGCTCGCGGCTGACGCCTTCGGCCAGGCGCCCCGGCAACACGTTGACGCAGGTCGGGCGCACCATGGCGGCGTAGGTCAGCGCCTCCTGCAGCGCGGCATCGAACTCGGCCTGGCGCGCCGGCACGCTGGCCAGACCGGGGCCGCCCGTCATCAGGTCGCCCGCCGACACGTTGATCAGCACCAATGGCATGCCGCTGAGCTCCAGCACCTCCTTCAGGGCGATGGCCGGCAGCTCGTAGGGAAACTGGATCTCCACGCCATCGAACCCCGCACGCATCGCCGCCAGCACACGCTCGCGCAGCGGCAGTTCGGTGAACAGCATGGACAGGTTGGCAGCGATCTTCATCGGCACGGCTCCCGCAGCAGTTCCACCAGCGTGGCCGGGTCGCGCTCCAGGTTTCCCTGGCTGCCGTGCAGGCGCATCAGCTGTGCGGCCAGGCCGCTCATGGGTGTGGCGCTGCCCTGCTCACGCGACAGTTTCACCGCTGTGTCGAGATCCTTGAGCAGGGTGCGCACATGCCACTTGACCGGCTCGAACTGGCTGGCGGCCATTTGCGGCGCGAGGATCTGCAGCGGTTTGGAATCGGCGAAACCACCGGCCAGCGCCGGGGCGATCAGGCTGGCATCGACGCCCGCGCGCTCGGCCAACGCCACCACCTCGGCAATCACCAGCGCGTTGCAGGCAACGATCATCTGGTTACACACCTTGGTCACCTGCCCGGCGCCCACCTCGCCCATGCGCGTCAGACGCTGGCCCAGGTGCGCCAGTACCGGGCGCACGCGCTCCACGTCCTCTTCGCGGCCACCCGCCATGATCGCCAGCGTGCCGGCCTCGGCGCCCGGCGTGCCACCGGAAACCGGTGCATCGATCCAGCGCATGCCGGTGCGAGCTTCCAGCTCCGCGGCCATCTCACGTGTGGCGGCCGGTTCAAGACTGGAAAAATCCACCAACAACTGCCCGGGCCGAGCACCTTCGACGATCCCGCCAGGGCCGAACACCACCTCACGCACCACCTCGGTATTGGCCAGGCACAGCATCACCAAGCCGGCATCGCGACACAGCTCGGCGGGGCTCTCCACGCGACGCGCCCCCTGCTCCAACAGCGGCGCGCACTTGTCCGGCGTGCGGTTCCAGAGGGTCAGTGGATAGCCTGCGGCCAGCAGGCGGCGGGTCATCGGCAGGCCCATCAGGCCGATCCCGGCGAAGGCCAGGGCGGGCAGCGTTGCAGTCATCGATCAAATCCAGGCAGTTGGTATCCAGCGCGCATATTAACTCTGGCATCTGCGCGTACGTGCTGCAAGCGCAGCGTCCGGCCACTATACTCCGCGCGCCTTCCCCGCTATTGAACCGGAGAATCCGACATGTTCAAGAACACCCTGGCGCTCGCCGCCGGCATCGCCCTGTCCGTATCCGCTGTATTTGCGCAAGCCGCCGACGTCCTCAAGGTCTCGGCCATCCCCGACGAAGCCCCCACCGAACTGCTGCGCAAGTTCAAGCCGCTGGGTGCCTACCTGGAGCAGGAACTGGGCATGAAGGTCGAGTTCGTGCCGGTGGCCGACTACGCCGCCGTGGTCGAGGCGCTGGCGGCCGACCGTATCGACATGGCCTGGCTGGGCGGCTTCACCTTCGTCCAGGCGCACCTGAAGACCGGCAACGCCGTGCCTCTGGTACAGCGTGAACAGGACGCCGAGTTCACCAGCAAATTCATCACCTCCGACCCGGCAGTGAAATCGCTGCAGGATCTGAAAGGCAAGACCTTCGCCTTCGGCTCAGTGTCCTCCACCTCCGGCAGCCTGATGCCGCGCTACTTCATGCTGCAGGACGGCATCAAGCCGGAAGACTTCTTCAGCCGCGTGGCCTATTCCGGCGCTCACGACGCCACCGCAGCCTGGGTGCAAGCCGGCAAGGCCGACGCCGGCGTGCTCAATGCATCCGTATGGCAGAAGCTGGTCGATGGCGGCAAAGTCGATACCGACAAGGTCAAGGTCTTCGCCACCACCCCGACTTACTACGACTACAACTGGACCGTGCGCGGCAACCTCGATGCCGACCTGCAGGCGAAGATCAAGGCCGCCTTCCTCGCCCTCGACCCGGCCAAGCCCGAGCAGAAGGCAATTCTCGACCTGCAGGCCGCCAGCCGCTTCATCGAGACCAAGCCTGAAAACTACGAAGGCATCGAAGAAGCCGCGCGCGCCGCTGGCCTCTTGAAGTGAGCATCGCCCTGCGTGGCGTGGGCCTGGCCCACGCCAACGGCAAGGTCGCGCTGGAAAACATCGATCTGCAGGTAAGTCCCGGCGAACGGGTGGCCATTATCGGCCCCTCCGGCGCCGGCAAGACGACCCTGCTGCGTCTGCTCGCTACCAGCCTGCAACCCACCCGCGGCGAGATCGACCTGCTGCAGCACAACCCCTGGCGCCTGCCTGCCCGCCAGCGCCAGCGTCTGCGCGCACGCATCGGCCTGATTCACCAGGCGCCACCGCTGCCACCACGTCAGCGCGTGGTCACCGCCGTGCTGGCCGGCAAGCTCGGCCAGTGGTCATTGGCCAAGGGCCTGATCAACCTGCTGCACCCGCTGGATGCCGGCGGCGCCCAGGCAGCCCTGGCGCGCCTGGATATCGCCGACAAGCTCTACCAGCGCTGCGACCAGCTCTCTGGCGGTCAGTTGCAGCGAGTCGGCATCGCCCGAGTGCTGTACCAGGCGCCGGAGCTGATCCTCGCCGACGAACCGGTCTCGGCCATGGACCCGGTGCTGGCCGGCCATACCCTGGCCGTGCTCAACAACGAGGCTGCCGAACGCGGTATGACCCTGCTGGCCAGCCTGCATGCCGTCGACCTGGCCCTAGCGCACTTTCCCCGCATCGTTGGCATTCGCGATGGGCGTATCGCCTTCGACCTGCCGGCCATTGAGGTACAGCCCGAGCAGTTGCACGCGCTGTACGCCAACGAGCAGCTGCAGGCCACGCCCAGCTCGCCCGTACAGCCGCAACCGACGCACATCCCGCGATGCTGACCACCGCCCCACGCGACCCCGCCGCCCTGCCACGCCTGCTGATCACCGCGCTGGCGCTGCTGTTTTTGTGGCCGGGCATCAGCTTGAGCGAGCTGGACCTGGCCGTGCTGGTCGATGGCGACAACACCCGCGCCATGGGCAACTTCCTCGCCGGTTTCTGGCCGCCTGCGCATGATGGCGAATTCCTCGCCCTGCTCGGCCGCGCCACCCTGGAAACCCTGGCCATCGCCACCGCCGGCATGAGTCTGGCCCTGCTGATCGCCATTCCAGCCGCACTGCTGGCGACGCGCGCGCTGTCGTTGTCGGCCGTGCACCGTGGCGGCCGCCCGGCCTGGTGGGCGCAACTGGCGCGTTGGCCGGTACGTGGCCTACTGATCTTCCTGCGCAGCGTGCCGGAAATCGTCTGGGCGCTGCTATTCGTCCGCGCCGTCGGCCTCGGCCCCACTGCCGGCGTGCTGGCCATCGCCATCACCTACGCCGGCATGCTCGGCAAGGTGTATGCGGAAATCTTCGAGTCGGTGGATGCTCGCCCCACCCGCGCGCTACTGGGTGCCGGTAGCAGCCGGTTGGCGGCCTTCACCTACGGCGTGCTGCCCAATGCCGCCGGGGAAATGCTCTCCTACACCGTATACCGCTGGGAATGTGCCATCCGCGCCTCGGTGGTGATGGGCTTCGTCGGTGCCGGCGGGCTGGGCCAACAGATCGACCTGTCACTGCGCATGTTCGCCGGCGGGGAAGTGGCGAGCATGCTGCTCACCTTCCTGCTGCTGGTACTGCTGGCCGACCAGTTCAGCCGCCTGCTGCGCGCGAGGCTGACATGAGAGCCGGCAATCTGATCCTGTTCGCCGCCCTCCTCGGCGCGGTGATCGCCTCGTTCCTCTACCTGGGCATCGACCTCGGTGCCCTGGTCGCTGGCGACAGCCTGGCGCAGATGAGCCAGTACGCCAGCGGTTTCCTGCACCCGGATTTCTCCGCCATGCACCTGCACGCCATCGGCCGCGGCGCGCTGGAAACCCTGGCCATGTCCGCCATCGGCACATTGCTCGCCGCCCTGCTAGGCCTGGCCCTGGCGCTACCGGCCGCCGGGCGCTTCGGCGGTGTCGCCCTGCACCTCACACGCCTGCTGCTCAATGCCCTGCGCGCCATTCCTGAACTGGTCTGGGCGGCGCTGATGGTGCTGGCCGCCGGCCTCGGCCCCAACGCCGGCACCCTGGCACTGGCCCTGCACACAGCCGGCGTGCTTGGCCGGCTATTCGCCGAGGCCCTGGAGAACACTCCGCGCGAGCCAGCCGACGCAATCCGCGAAAGCGGGGGCGGGCGCATGCTCGCTTTCTGCTACGGCACCCTGCCCGGCGTCTGGCCGCAACTGGTGGCCTACACCCTGTATCGCTGGGAGAACAACATCCGCATGGCCAGCGTGCTCGGCTTCGTCGGCGCCGGCGGCCTCGGGCAGATGCTCTACATGTCGCTCAGCCTGTTCCAGGAAGCCCAGGCCGCCACCGTGATCCTGGCCATGCTCCTGCTGGTGCTGGCAGTCGATGCGTTCAGTGGCTGGGCCAGGCAGCGCTGGGTGAGCTAGGCCCCTCGCACTCCTGCGGTGCAAGCCAATCGGATACGGCCCGATTGAAGCCCTCCGCACAATCCACCATCACCCAGTGGGAGGATTTGAAGAGCACGACCTTGCAGCCTGGGCTCGTGCTCAATGTCTGCAGCCATTGTTCGGATTGAAACTGAAATGGCTTGTAGCTTCCGTACGCGTAAAAGATGGGACACGCCAATTGGGTCGGACCCATAAGGTTTTTCAATCCTCCGCGCGCGCCCATCCAGCGCATGGCATAGGGATAGCTCATACCCGCATGGATGCTGGCCGGGTCGGTCTTGCAACGCAGATATTTCGCGGTCGCACGTGCCAGGTAATCGCCTACCGGACCCTGCAGGTACCACGTCAGCGCCAGGGGCATCTGATAGGCAAAAATCATCCATTTGGCTCGCAGGCTCAGCCCGCGTTTGAATGCCGGTGAGCTGGCATCCCCCACATCGACGGCAACGATTCGCGCCACTTTGTGCGGGTGAGTGGCAGCGAAGTGAAACCCGAACAGGCACCCCCAGTCATGCAGCATGAGCGTGACCCTGCCGTTGGGACTGACCTGATTCACGACACGCAGGATCAGCCCGGTTATCTCGCTGATAGAAAAACCCCGCGTCTTCGGGTCATCGAAGCCGGGCAAGGTAAATCTCACGCATCGATGCGTGCGCTTGAAATGCTGAACCTGTCGTGCCCATATTTCATGGCTATCCGGCCAGCCGTGCAGCATCACGATGATGTCGGGGCTTTCACCGTCGATGTACACCGGAATGCCGGAGACGATTGATTCAGTATGCACGCGTCTGTCTCTCCGAAAGTCGACTCAGGGGCTGTTGCTGCAACCAGTCGATCGCCCCAGGAGCGGTGATCTCACCAGGTGCTACAAGCACTGTTCCAGCACTTTGGCACTTATCGGCAAGGTTATTTCCCGACGCTCACCCAACGCGACCATGCCGTGGCGTTCCAGCTGTTCGAGCAGCTTGGGTATACCGCCGGCATCAATACCATAACTGCTCAGGCGTGTCGCAACGCCCATCTGCTCGAAGAAATCGCGCGTGAGGGCGATGGCCTGCTCGATTCGCTACTCCCGCGAGCCTCCGCGAAGGTCCCAAACTCGCTCGGCGTACTGCAGCAGTTTCTGCGACTTTTCCTGGCGGCGCACACTGAGCATGGCGGGCAAGACCACGGCCAGGGTCTGCGCATGGTCGAGGCCATGCACAGCGGTGAGCTCATGGCCGATCATGTGCGTTGACCAGTCCTGCGGTACACCTGCACCGATCAGGCCGTTCAGCGCGAGGCTGGCGGCCCACATGAGGTTGGCCCGTACCTCGTAGTTCTCCGGCTCGCTCAGGGCCAGCGGTCCCAGCTCGACCAGAGTCAGCAGCAAGCCTTCGGCGAAACGATCCTGGACATGGGCATTGACGGGGTATGTCAGGTACTGCTCGATGACATGGACGAACGCATCGACCACGCCGTTGCCGACCTGACGAGCAGGTACGCTGATGGTCCGGGTCGGGTCGAGAATCGCGAACGCCGGGAAACAGTGGCGACTGGCAAAGGGAATCTTGTCGTGGGTCGACAAGCGCGTGACAACGGCGCTGTTGTTCATTTCCGAGCCCGTTGCCGCCAGGGTCAGCACCACGCCTACGGGGAGCGTGCGGGTGATGCAGCGGCCGCCGCTTTCGAGAATGGCCCAGCCGTCCGCCGCCATGCAGGCGGCTGCCGCAATGTACTTGGCAGCGTCGATCACCGACCCGCCGCCCACGGCCAGGACATAGGAAATATCCTCGGCCTTGGCCTGTTCAACGGCCAGGCTGAGTCGCTCATAGCTCGGGTTGGGTTCGATACCGCCAAAATCGCTGAGGTAGCGCTCTCCCAACGTCTGCCGCACCTCTGCCAGCGTGCCATTCCTGATCACGCTGCCGCCGCCGTAGAGCAGCATGACTCTGGCGTCGGCGGGTATTTCCTGATTCAGCTTCGACAGCTTGCTCTTGCCGAAGTGGATGCGCGTTGGGTTGGAGTACGAAAAATCAAGCATGAATTATTCTCGGAATGCCCAGTAATGCTGGCGTACTGAAGCGCCACTGAGGGGGAGCCAGGCGAGCGCCTAGCGGTTGTCACTGGCGGTGTCGGGAAGCGCGTAGTCCTCCAGCACCTTGCGCAGCTCGGTTTTCAGCATTTTCCCGGTCGCGCCAAGCGGGATGTTATCGACGAACACGACGTCATCCGGGGTCTGCCACTTCGCCAGTTTTCCTTCATAAAGACCAAGCACCTCCTCTCTGCTGACGACTGCGTCCTTGCGCCTGACGACGAGCACGATGGGGCGCTCTCCCCATTTCGGGTGCGGCAGCCCAACGCCGCGGCCATCGCGACCGCCGGGTGGTTCATGGCGATATTTTCGATATCGATGGTCGAGAGCCATTCTCCGCCTGACTTGACCACATCCTTGCTGCGGTCGGTGAGCTGCAGGTAGGCGTTGGCGTCGAGCGTGGCAACGTCGCCGGTGGCGAACCAGCCATCGTCCAGACGCTGCTCGCAGTCGTCCTTGAAATAGGCGCTGATAACCCAGTGCCCCTTGACTTGCAGGTGGCCGCAATTCGTTCCGTTCCACGGCTGTACGACGCCCTGGTCATCGACGATGCGCAGGTCGATCCCGAACACCGGACGACCTTGCTTCAGACGAAGCCGTTGCTGCTCCTCACGGCTCAGACTCGAGTGCTCCGCCATCAGCGCGGAGGCCGTGCCCAGAGGCGACATTTCGGTCATGCCCCAGGCGTGAATCACTTCGACGCCGTAGCGGTCCTCGAAGTGCTTCTGCATGCTCGGAGAACAGGCCGCTCCACCGATGGTGGTTTTTCTCAATGAGGAAAAGCTCCCCTGCCGGGCATCGACGTGATCGAGCAGCATCTGCCAGACCGTTGGCACGCCCAGCGCCAGCGTCACCGACTCCTGCTCGATCAGCTCGTACACCGATTGCCCGTCCAGCGCCGGGCCGGGCAACACCAGTTTGCAACCGGCCATCGCCGTACAGTAGGGCGTGCCCCAGCCATTGACATGGAACATCGGCACTACCGGCATCACCACATCCTGAGGACCGATACCCAATGCACTGGGCGTGCTGAGAATCATGCTGTGCAGCACGGTCGAGCGATGAGAATAGAGCGCGCCTTTCGGGTTGCCGGTAGTGCCGCTGGTGTAACACAGGCTCGAAGCCGCCAACTCATCGAACTGCGGCCAAGCGTATTGACCACTGTGCTTCGCCAGCAACGACTCGTAACTGACGACCTCCGGCATGTCTTCGAGGCGTTCGAGCGCAGCCTGATCACCCAACAGCACCCAGTGACGAACACGGCGGACCAGCGGCTGCAGGGTACGGACCAGGTCAATGAAGCTGGCATCGAAGAACACCACTTCGTCTTCGGCATGCTCCAGCATCCAGGCCACCTGCGAGGCATGCAGACGTGGATTGATGGTATGCAGCACACGCTGCGAGCCGCTGATGCCGTAGTACAGCTCCAGATGGCGATAGCCATTCCAGGCGATGCTCGCGACCCGGCTGCCCGCAGGCAGATCCCAGTCATCGAGCACCATGGCCAGCTGCCGAGAACGCTGGGCAACATCCGCCCAGGTGTATCGATGAATGTCGCCCTCGACACGGCGCGATACCACTTCGACCCCTGCACTGTAACGCTCCGCGTGCTCCAGCAGCGATGAAATGAGCAGCGGCTTGTCCTGCATCAATCCGTTCAAGGCACGGCCTCCCGAATCACTGGATGACTTGGCTGATGACCACAACCGGGACGATATCGGTGTAGTTGGTGCGGTCGGCACCGAGCACCTTGCCTTCAGCGGCCATTGCCGCCTTGAAGCTGTCGACGTCGGCGAAGAACATGTGCGCTGCCGCAACGCTCGCAGGCAGCTTGCCGCCTGGCTCAGGTAAGGTTTGATCGATCTCCAGCTTTACCAGGCCGTGAGCGCCGAGCCGGTCCCTGATCAACTGCGCGTGCGTTGACTGGTAGTAGTGATGATCGAACTGGAAGCCTTCGTGGGGCGGGTAGGAAACGGTCATTCTGATCATGGTTATTCTCCAAATGGCGATAGTCGGTTGAAGGAATCAGGCGAGCTCTCGCAGCTCACGGAACAGGTCACGGCCAAGTGCCGCCGATGCGGCCAGCAAGCCGCCGACCATGGCACCGCTGACGCCGCCCATGGCGACATCCTGCCCGGTGAAAAGCAAACCTTTGACCGGGCTGAAGGCACGGGTCCAACGCTGTTGATAGCGCTCGGGCGTCGGCGCGAAGGACATGAAATCGCCACGCGTGCGGCCCAGAAAGTCATTGAAACTCACCGGCGTGGCCAGCTCCGCATGGACGACGTGCCCCTGCGCCTTCGGGTAGAAACGATAGACCTGCTGGAGCATTTCCTCGGAGAGGCGGGCCTTGAGGTCCTCGTACTCGTCACCCCGGTGCTTCCATTGCGTACCGGTAAACGGCTGCCACAGGTTCCAGTCGGTAAAGCTGCAGATATCCATCGTGCTGCGGCCGGGATAGCGCAGCGGCCAGCTTGGATCTTTAGCTGACGGCTGCGAGATGAAATGCAGCGGCATCGGACGCCGAGCCGTGTCCTGAATGTAGTGCTGCCAGTCCTCGCTCTGCCTCGCGCTCTGGTGAATCCAGATGTTGGCGGGGCCGACATCCAGGTCGGCATTGCTGGCATCGAGGCCCACGTTGAGCACGATCGCTGGCAGCGTGCTGGGCATGGCCTGCGCCCTGGCGTTGAGCTGCTCGATCTCCGGGTTCGCGCTGGTGAGCATGTTCAGCGTCTGGCGGATACCGATGCCGCTGATGACCTGCGGCGCCTCGAGTATTTCACCACCCGCCATGCGCACACCGACCACCTTGCCATCATGCTCGACGACACCGACCACATCGGCCCCAGCCAGCACCATGCCGCCGGCACTGCGGATGGTTTCCGATATCAGGTCAGCGATGACTTGCGAGCCGCCGATGGGATAACTCGCTCCATCGAGGTAGTGGCGAATGACGGCGGCATGTACCGAGAACGAGGCGACACTCGGCAAACTGGCGTAGTCACCGAAATGGCCGCAAAGCACGGCGATCAGCTTCTCGTTGCGGGTGATCGAACGCAGGACCTCCAGCGTGGTTTGCTCAGCCAGCGGCATGAAGCGCGGGGCGACCTGCTCGAACGCCTTGTCCGCAAAGGAGCCTGGCATCGCCCGTACGGCCAGGAACTCACCTGCGGGGCGACTGGCCTCGTTGACCAGCTCGATGTAACGATCGATGGCGTGCGCTTCTTCGGGGAAGTATTCCTTCAGCCGCTCCTTGAAGGCAGCGCTGCCTGCGTAGTACTCGAATATTTCGTCGCCTATCGCGATCTTGTTATAGAGGTCGGGCATCTTCTGCCACTTGAGCTCACCGCGGGTGACCTTGTCGAACAGGTTGCGCAGGGTGCCGGCGCGATGAACTTCGCCGACGTAGTGCAACCCCACATCCCACTCGAATCCGGGGCGCCTGAAGACCTGCAGGCAACCGCCGATGACCGCATGGCGCTCCAGCACCAGCACCTTCTTGCCCTCGAGAGCCAGCAGCGCGGCAGCCGTCAGGCCTCCGGCGCCGGAACCCATGACGATGGCATCCATTTTCGCTGCGAGATCGCCGCGCGCGAGCGCGCGTTTGTAGCTGGAATCGGCTGCAGTTTTCATTATTGTTTTCCTGGTTGGGTGGAGCAGAAGTCGGACTGCAGGCTCAGGCAGGAGAGCCAAACAACCCAGGGCCAGCGAGCGATGCGCCGCCATCGACAGGCAACACGACGCCTGTCACGTAGTCGCACACCGAGGAACTGAGCATGACCGCGACCTTGGCCACCGATTCGATGTCGCCGTAGCGGCGCAGCGGAAGGTTGCGAATGACTGCATCCCGCGCCTCGGACGTCGGCGTCAGTCGCGCCATCCCTTCCGTGCCGTCGATAGGACCGGGGACGATGGAATTGACGCGGATACCCTCAGGCCCCCACTCCATGGCCAGCACGCGCGTGAGCATGTCGAGGCCGGCTTTCGCTGCACAGACGTGCGCTTGCAAAGGCGTGGCGATGGAGGCCTGAGGGGCAGAGATATTGATGACCGAGGCGCCGGGACGGGTCAGGAACGGATAAGCCGCGCGCAGTACGTGAAAGCTGCCGAGCAGGTCGATATCCATCACGCTCTTGAAGCCGTTCACCGACATGGCCGCCGCTGGCGCCACGAAGTTGCCGGCTGCGCCGGAGCAAAGCACATCGATGCTGCCCCAGGTTTCGCAGGTTCCGGATAGCGCTTCCTGAACGCTGCCGCTATCGCGGACATCACCGCTAAAGCCCAGCGCCTCGGCGCCCAGGGCACGCAAGCTGGCAAGCGCGCTGTCGACTCGCTCGGGCGAGCGGCTGAAGACCGCCACACGCGCACCCGACGCGGCGAAGGCCTTGGCTATTCCCAGGTTGATACCGCTGGTACCGCCGGCGACGAATACGGTTTTTCCAGTGAACTCGCTGTGATTCAACATAGATGCCACTCCCGTCTGCGAGGCGCTTTTTGTTATTGGCGAGCACTAGGCTAGGAGCAGCGAAGATGGCAGTCTGTCAAAAACTTGAATTTTGAATCCGAGCATGGACACACCATCAGATACCGATTCACTGCTGGCTGTACTGGAGAAGGATGAGTGGTTTTCGTCCTGCGCGATTGAGCTAAAGCGCGCACTGATTCGCGATGCGAAGATGCACGATTATGCCGCTGGAGAAGCCCTTTACCGGGAAGGCGAATTCGCTCGACACGCCCTTTTCTGCGTGATCGAAGGGGCTGTGCGGCTCAGCAGCTCGCTGCATGACGGCACCCCTTCGCTGTTGGTCTATCTGGAGCCCTGCCACTGGTTCGGCGACATTTCCCTGATCGATGGCCGGCCCTACATTCGGGATGCAATCGCTGACGTGGATACGCGGATTCTTTGTGTTCCCATGCAGCCCTTCACCCAATGGCTGGACCACAATCCCAGGCATTGGCGAGACATCGCCCGCCTGAGCATCAACAAGCTTCGGGTGGCCTATCAGGTGATCGGCGAGCCCGGGGCACTGCATCATCGGCTCGCCAGGCGGCTGTGGCTGATGGCGCAGGGTTTCGGATCGCGCACGCAAACCCCGTCCTTGCAGCTCAATGTTTCCCAGGAGCATCTCGCGCAGATGATGGGCACTACCCGCCAGAGCATCAATGCCGCGCTCGCCAGGCTGGAGGGCCTGGGGCTAGTGGTGCAGGGCTACAGAACCATCGAGCTGCGTGATCTGAAAAGCCTGTTGGATCATGCCAATCGCCTGGACGTGGAGGGCCCGGCTGATCGCTCGTGAAGCGCTCATGGCTCCTCGCTGTGGCGCTGCCAGCGACTCGGCGGGTAGCCGGTCCAGCGGCTGAACGCCCTGGAAAAGCTGGCCGCCTCGGCATAGCCCAGGCGCTGCGCGATGGTGTGCAGATCAAGGCGCGAATCAGCCAGCAAACGCTTGGCGAGCTGTTTCTTGATCTGTTCGTTCAACTGCTGGAACGCATGTCCCTCGATTGCCAGCCGACGGTGCAGGGTGCGCTCGGAAATGCCCAGGCGTTCGGCCACGATGCGGCATGGAAGCAACTGGCCGGACTGCCCGATCAACACCCGTTGCACCTGCCGCGCGGTGGGCGACTTATGTAACTGGTGGGATATTTCCTGACATTGCAATTCACACAACTGCTCGCCTTCGAGCCGCGCATCGATATGCGCCTGCGGCAATGGGCTGTGCAAGTCCTCGCTGGAGAACAGGACGCCATCACGTCTGGCTGAACGAGTCGGCACGCAGGGGAACGATGGGTGCCAAGCGCCAAATGCCTCAGGCGCGGTCATTTCCACGGCCAGCGGGATCACCTGGCGTTTCAGCAACTCCGAACTGATGCTCAGGCAAGCGGCAATACCACGTTCGACGACGAAAGCGCAGGCGTCTCTGGGCAGAACGCTGGCGTCGAACAGCAGCCAGGTACCACGCCGTTCGTGTTCCAGGCGGGTG
This sequence comes from Pseudomonas sp. UBA6323, assembly GCF_002439135.1. Lineage (NCBI taxonomy): Bacteria > Pseudomonadati > Pseudomonadota > Gammaproteobacteria > Pseudomonadales > Pseudomonadaceae > Pseudomonas > Pseudomonas sp. UBA6323. The sequence goes on from NZ_DJSX01000042.1 coordinate 85,485, forward strand.
GGGCAAAGGGTCAACGCCATCAACTGGAATCGGCTGAACGAGTTGAACGCCTCGATCAGCGTTCGGCTCGCCAGCATGGTGAAACCGAGCACGCCAAGGGATGTCAGGTGGTAACGGCTGCCGGTGATGAAGCCCAAGCCAGGGCGGCGACTGTGCTCGAGCAGGTTGCGAATGACTGCAAGCTCCTGCCAGGCCTCGATCTGCGCGGCGCTGGCCTGCAGATCGAGCGAGGCGATGGCGCTGCCTTTCAAGCAGACGTCCTTCGCCACGCCTTCTGCCTGTGCCGTCTCCAGCAAGTAGCGAACGCCAGTCACCGAACGTTTCTGTCGCCAGTCCATTTTGCAGGCCCTCAGCTCGCTGGCGCCGCGCGAATCGTGGCAGCAGAGATCATGAAATGGCAGTAATTATCATGGAGCCTGCCAATCGCTCAACCCATGCTGTTATCACCTCGATCGCGGAGACAACAACAAAATGAGCGAATTTATCTACACGTTGCCCAGCGCCAACCCGCACACTCACTACCAGCATTTTTGCGCCATACCTGCCACTGGCGCATTGGGCGCATATGTCGAAGGCATCGATCTGCGCGCCCTGAGCGCGGAAGGCTACGCCGAGTTGCGCCAGGCCTTGCTGCGACACAAGGTGCTGTTCATTCAGGGGCAATCTCTGGGCGTAAGCGATCTGGAGCGAGTGACCACGCAGTTCGGCGAGTTTGGCCGCGAGCCTTACGTCACCTGCATGCAGGAACATCCGCATGTGGTACACGTCGTCAAGGAAGCGAGTGAGAAGGCACCCTTCGTGTTCGGTGGGGCCTGGCATACCGACTGGACCTTTCAGGAACGGCCGCCGGCCTTCACCCTGCTCTATGGACACGATGTTCCAAAGTATGGCGGCGATACCTGCTTTGCGAACATGGCACTCGCCTACGAGTGGCTCTCCCCCGGCATGCAGGCCTTGCTCGAAAGGCTCGACGCACAGCACAGCCCGGAACGCGCCTATGGTGCCAACGCCAATCACAACGCACTGCTGGAGAACATGCAGATACGTTATGGCCAGGACACCTCCGGCGAGGCCCGCAACCATCCGCTGGTGATCCGCCATCCGGAAACCGGCAAGAAGATCCTGTTCATCAACCCGGCCTATACCTGCGGCATCGAAGGACTGCGGGCAGCGGAGGCGCAACCGTTGCTCGAGTATCTGTTCAACCTGGCGGTGTCCCCTGCCTTCACCTGCCGCATGCAATGGCGCCAGGGCACATTGGCGATCTGGGACAACCGCAGCACATGGCACATGCCCGTATCGGACTATCACGGCATGCGACGTGAAATGTTCCGTACCACAGTGATCGGCGAGCGCCCTTCTCGCTGAGATGCCAGGCCCAGTCGGCGACAGGGCCTGAACCTGTCGCTGACGCGGCCTGCCCCGCGACTCCGGTCTAGACTGCTGAATCACCCCGGCGAGGAGATTGAGGATGACCAGCAAGAACACCATATGCCTCTGGTACGACCGCGACGCGCTGGAGGCTGCAACCTTCTACGCCGAAACCTTCCCCGACAGTGCCGTGCTGGCCGTGCATCATGCGCCCGGCGACTACCCATCCGGCCAGCGCGGCGATGTGCTGACGGTCGAGTTCAAGGTGATGGGCATCCCCTGCCTCGGCCTCAACGGCGGCCCGGCGTTCCGGCACAGCGAGGCGTTCTCCTTCCAGGTCGCCACCGACGATCAGGCCGAGACGGACCGCCTCTGGCACGCGATCATCGACAACGGCGGCCAGGCCAGTGAATGCGGCTGGTGCAGGGACAAATGGGGCATCTCATGGCAGATCACGCCGCGTATTCTCAGCGCTGCCATTGCGAGCCCGGACCGTGCAGCGGCCAGGCGCGCCTTCGAGGCAATGATGACCATGGGCAAGATCGACATCGCCAGGATCGAGGCAGCGCTGAAGGGCTGATCGACCGTTCAGGCGCGGGCGTTCTTCTTCTGAAGGATCACCGAGGCCTCGTTGTAGGCGCTCTGGAAGGCTTCGCTGCTGATCCAGGCCACTGCCGCGTCTTCGTCGTCCTCGTGGAAGATGGCGCGATAGACGATCAGCAGGCCCATCATGAAATCGGTCGCGGCGTCCTCGGATTCCTCGGCGACCACCAGTTCCAGCACCGGATATTGCAAGAACACCAGGCACAGGGCGAGCAGGCTGATGCCCTCCGCAGCCTTCATCGTCTGGAACAGATCATCGAAATGCGCCGGGTCGAAGCCGTTCTCTTCGATGTCCTTGAAATCGAAGGTGCTGAGGTCGATCTCGACATCATCGAACGGCTCGTCGATCAGCGGGTTGGCCAGGATCGGATGGACGACATTGGCCTCCGGCCTGGGCTTGCCCATGCGGTTCTGCCTGGCCTTGGTCTTGGCCCGCTGGGCACGCTTCTTCTGTTTGTCTGCGGAGGCCATGGGGCGGTTCCTCGTAGGGGTGGCCATGTGCATGGCTGGAAATGATCAGGTGCACATTGTATGCAGTCACGCAGGACCTGTCGGCAAGAGTCTGTACGTGCAGGGCCAGAGCGACGATCGCGCGTTGATGCGAAGCGGCGTGGCTCTGGCCGATAACGCTCTTATCGCCTTTTGCGAGCAGAGCCAAATGAGCCGCTCAGGGCCTATCGCCTCTCGTAATGCTGCTGGATACGTGCCAACTCGCCGGAGCGCCGCAGTTGTTCGAGCGCCTCGCTCCAGGCGGCAACCAGCGCATCGTCACTGTCACGGCTGAAGGCGATGTACAGCGAGGACCGATACAGCTCGATGGGGATTGGACGCAGCATACCGGGCGCGATGCCGAGCTGGCGGCTGTAGTAGGCCACGCCGGCATCGGTATCGCCCACTATCACCTCGGTACGACCGGCCAGCAGCATGCTGTAGAGCTGCTGGCTTTCCACTGCGCTCTTGTCGAGGTTGTTGAAGCCCATCGACTCCAGCATGCTCGGCACCAGGCCTGCGTGCCGCGTGGTGATGCGCGGAGCACGCAGCAGCTGTTCCAGAGACGTTATCGGCCGCGGCGCATTGGCCAACTGATAGGGATGAATGGACTCCTCCACGATCGGTCCCACCCACTTGTACAACGGCTCGCGCTCCTGCGTGCGAAACAGCGAATACATGATGGTCCGAGGTTGGGTCCGCAGCGTGCGGGTAGTGCGCATGCTTGGCTGCAAGACGATTTCGAACTCGTCGCCGGTCAAGGCCATGATCGCCCGCACGATTTCCGTGGACATGCCGGTGAGCTGGCCGCCTTCCGCATAGTTGTAAGGCGCCCACTCTTCGGTGATCACTCGATAGCGTTCAGCGCTAGCCAGAGGGCTGAGTAGCAGGCAAAACAGGGCCGCGGTAAATCTCGAACGCTTCAAAGGGTCTGCCTGATGAACGGGTCATTGCTGGCCGGTGGAGCCTGGCCATGAGTCAGACAAGCATAGACGCCAACAAGCACGGGCTGCCGGAGGCATTCGCCATAAATTGTCGTCGGCGCCGACCATGCCTGGCTCGGGCCCAAAGCTTAAAGTTAAGCTACAGGTTTACAGCCTTTGGCGAAGACAACAGCGATGAAAATTGGTGAATTGGCAAAGCGTACCGGGCTGGCAGCCTCACGTATTCGTTTCTACGAAAGCATCGGCCTGCTCAGGCTGGCGGAGCGCCAGGCCAACGGTTACCGCAGCTATCCAGAACAGGCAGTGCTGGTGCTCAACCTGATCACTACCGCGCAGCAGGCCGGCTTTAGCCTGGACGAGCTGCGCACACTGCTGCCGCAGGATCTGGCGCAGTGGCAGCATGGCAAGCTGCTCGACACCCTGCACGCCAAGGTGAACGACATCGAGGCGCTGGAGGAGCGCTTGGCGCAGAGCAAGGGCCACCTGCTGGCGCTGATCGACGAGATCGAGAGCAAACCGGACGACCTCGATTGCGCGGCCAACGCCAGGCGAGTGCTGGCCAAGATGAACCTGGGCGAGCCGAACAAGCCAACCAGGCGCACGGGCAGCAAGCGCAGATAAGGCCGCCGTTTGCAGGAGCGGCCTGTTCAGCCAGCGAATGGCCGCTGCTCACCGGTTCAGCGCGACATCTGTGCCAACGGCTTGGGCGCGTAGAGCGCGCTCTGAAAGTCCGGCACGTATTCATACCTGATCATCTTGCCCAGCTTCAGCGACTCGATGTAGGTCGACAGGCTGCCCGCGCCGAGCGCCAGGCTCACCTTCTGCCCGTCCGAGCTCGCTGCATGGCGCATCTGCCGGGAAACGGCGTAGCCGAAAGCAAGCTCACCATCGTGTCCGATATTGGTGAAGCTGTTGGTCACCAACTCAGGTTCGGTAGATGCATCAGCGAGTTTCTCCACCTCGAAGGTAACGTCAAGCTTGCCGGTGTCGCCGTCGGCGATCTCGAAGACGAGACTCTTGTCGGTCTCGCGATAATCGATGGGCGTCAGCCACTTCGGCAGGTTGTAACCGACCACACCACGCACGCGCGCCAGCTCGGTGTTGACCGGCAGCTTGAGCACGTACCCCCAGAAGTCCTTGGACAGCGACTGCCCGACCAGACTGATGGGGCCCAGGTTGGCATTGCCGGGCCTGTTGGTCACGATGGACAGGGCAATTTCGTTGTAGCTGTCATTGTCGCAGTAGTGATAGGCGTAGGCGGTAAAGGCGACCAGCCCGCGGCCAGGCCAGATCTGCAGCGGCTGCACCTGCTCCAGCACCTGCGCCGGCATCAGCTCGCGAAGCCTGTCGAGGTCGGCGGTGAATACCGCGGTGACGCGTGTGTTGCGGTAATAGAAGTTCGGCGAGTAAGACTCAAAGCCCATGTCCACCTTGGTTTTCTTCAGGCCGCGGAACCAGCTGAGATCGATATCCGGCGCCTCGTCCGCGATCACAGACAGCGGGGGATTGGAGTGGAAACGGTGGTAAAGCCCGCCCGCTTCCACCGGCACCGAATGGCCGGCGATATCGACCGTGGCAGCGTGCGCATCGGCCTCCTGTGCCCAAGCGGGCATGGCCACGAGGTTGAAGATCATCCCGGCCAGCACCGCAGTGCGCTGGCGTCTTAGACGTTTAGTAAGCTCGGCAATCTGCTTCATCGTTCTTATCCGCGTTGAGGAATTCATAGGCTCCCTGCTCCTCGGAAGGTCTCCGAAGGGCAGACGCGGCAACCCTAAGGTTAAATAGAACTTCAAGGTCAAGCAGTCGAATCAAGTAGATTGTTTCAAAGCGGTAACATGCCGAAGCGAGAACAAACGCCCGTTGACATTAAAGTGAACTTTAAAGTTAAGGTCAGCGCGTCTTCAGCCGAGGAAGCACCCATGACCCTGTTCGATCCCCTTGTCCTGCCCAATGGCTCGATCATCCCCAACCGCCTCGCCAAGGCGGCGATGGAAGAGAACATGGCGGATAGCGAGCACGCGCCATCCGAGCACCTGATGCGCCTTTACCAAGGCTGGGCCGAGGGCGGCGCCGGCCTGCTGATTTCCGGCAACGTGATGGTCGACAGCCGCGCCATGACCGGCCCCGGTGGCGTGGTGCTGGAAGACGAAGCGCAGCTGGCCAGGTTCGAGCGCTGGGCTTCTGTCGGCCGTGCCAAAGGCGCGCAGTTCTGGCTGCAGATCAACCATCCCGGCCGGCAGATGCAAGCCAACCTGGGCCAGCCGACCTGGGCACCCTCTGCGGTGCCGTTGGAGCTGGGCAACCTGTCCAAGCGTTTCGCCACGCCGCTGGCGATGAACGAAACAATGATCGCTGAAGTGATCCAGCGCTTCGCCCACACGGCACAGCTCGCCGAACGCGCAGGTTTCAACGGTGTGCAAATCCACGCCGCGCATGGCTACCTGCTCAGCCAGTTCCTCTCCCCCTTGAGCAACCTGCGCAGTGACCAGTGGGGCGGCTCGCTGGAGAACCGCGCGCGCCTGCTGCTGGAAATCGTCAAGGCGGTGCGTGCTGCGGTGGTGCCCGGTTTCGCCGTGGCGGTCAAACTCAACTCGGCCGACTTCCAGCGTGGCGGCTTCAGCGCCGACGACGCACAGCAGGTGGTGCGCCTGCTCGACGGCCAGGGCGTGGACCTGGTCGAGTTGTCCGGTGGCAGCTACGAAGCGCCAGCCATGCAGGGGCAGGCCCGCGACGGCCGTACCCTGGCGCGCGAAGCCTACTTCCTGGAGTTCGCCCGCGAGATTCGTGCCGTGGCGAGCATGCCGATCATGGTCACCGGCGGCATCCGCCGTGCAGCGGTGGCGCAGGAAGTGCTGACCAGCGGCATCGAGATGGTCGGCATCGGCACGGCCCTGGCCATCGACCCGAACCTGCCGCGTGACTGGCAGCTCGGCCTCGGCAGCGCTCCCCAGCTGCCGCCGATCACCTGGAACAATAAGGTGCTGGCCTCTCTGGCCAACATGGCACTGGTCAAATATCAGTTGCGCAAGTTGAGCCAGGGCCAAGGCACCCAGCCCGGCGTAGCCCCCTCATGGGCACTGTTGACCCAGCAAGTGCAGGACATATTCAGCGCTCGCCGATATCGGCGCTGGATGCAGCGACGCCACTGATACTCAGAAAGCCAGCACCTCACCATCCTGCGGAATCAGCAGCTCGACCTGTGCGCGGGCAGCGGCTTCGGCCAGCGCCACGCGGCTGACCGGACAGTGACTGATGGCTTCCAGATGATTGGCCACCACAGCCGCGCCGCTCAACCGGGTGAACTCGATCACCTCGTCGATGCCCATGATGATGTCGCCGCCCAGGTCGAAACGCGCGCCACCTGCCGGCACCACAGACACGGCTGGCCGGTGCTCGCGCACACAAGCGCGCACCTCGTCGGTAAGCAGGGTGTCGCCGGCCAAGTAGAGGCTCGGCTCACCCGGAATCTCGATCAGAAAACCGACACCGTGCTCCATCAGGCGCCCGACGACTCCCCGACCGTGAGTGCAGCGGACGGTACGGATGCGTCCGCCAAGAAAGGGACCGGGGAGATCATGCTCCGGCAACAATGGCTGGACATTCAGGCCACGCTGGCGCAGATGGTCGGCATCATGCGGGGTGCAGATCACCGGAATCTGTCGCTCGCGTAGCCAGCGGGTACCGGTACGATCCAGATGGTCGAAATGCCCTTTCTGGCAATGCGTGATCAGGCAATGGGTGACCGACTCAAGCTCGGCCCAGGCGCCGTTTGGCAGCTCCACCAGCGGGTTGCGCTGGCGGGCGCCGAACAGACGCAGCGGCGGCAACGCGTCCCGCCGGGCCAGCATGGGGTCGACCAGCACTCGATGCTGACCGAATTCGACGATGATGGTGGCGTTGCGCAGTTGCCGGATTTTCATGAAAAGCCCTCGAGTTCTGAGAGCTCCATGCTGCCTATCCGCCCCAGGAACAATAATGGCAGTATTGGACATCTTTGATTCATTTCAGGCCATCCAATGCGCATTGGTTTGCTGCTGTTTCCCGAGTGCATGCCTGCCGGGCTGCTGGCTTTTGCCGATTTGCTGCATGCCGCCAATCGCCGGAGCGCAACAGCACTGTTCGAGGTTCGTTATATCGCCGAGCAGGCCGGGCCGGTGCAGTGCGCCCATGGCCCTGTACTGCAGGCGCACACTGGCCTCGACCCACGCACGCTGGATGCCGTGCTGGTCCCCGGTTTCTGGGCTGAGTCGGCAGAGCAGGTCGATACGCTGCTGACGCGCAATGCCACGCTGATCAAGGCGCTTTCGGCCGCCGGCAAGCGCATCCAGCTATGGAGTTACTGCACGGGTGTCGGCCTGCTCGCGGCCAGCGGTCGACTCAACGGTCAGGCAGCGACGGTAACCTGGTGGCTGGCGGACGTGATGCGTGAGCGCTTCCCCCGGGTTCGCTGGCAAAGCGAGAGCAGTTGCGTGTTCGCCCAGCGCGTGGCCACCGCCTCCGGGGTGAACGGTTACCTGCCCATCGCTCAGGGAGTCATCGAGCGTCATGTCAGCGAGGACGTGTTCAAGGACCTCAGCCAGTTGATGGTGCTACCCCGCCCGGCTGTGCCCCACAGTGCATTTCAGGGCGCCAGCCTGATGCAGCAACCGGCGGGGCTGTTGCGGCGCCTGCATACCTTGATCGAGCAGACGCCTGCCGAACAGCTGACCGTGCAGAGCCTGGCCGACAGGCTGGCGATGTCCGAGCGCACCCTGGCGCGCAAGGTGCGGGCGGAAACCGGCGAGGCCGTGGCGAGCTACGCCAGGCGCATCAAGCTCTATCAGCTCAGTGAACGCCTGGCCATGACCTCGACGCCTCTCGGTACGCTGAGCGCTGATCTGGGTTTCAGCAGCCCGGCCAATCTGCGGCGCATGTTCAAGGCACTGACCGGGCTGACACCTGCGCAATATCGCCAGCAGCATGGGCGTCAGTAATCCGGGGGGACCGGAAACGGTGTTTTCGGTGCCTAATCACCGCCAAATATTTCAAGATAATTCAAAACGTCCCGAACAGGAAACGACACAACAAAAATCACGTTGTTCGTTGCATAAAAGGAACAGTCCTTTGCCAAACCAGCGGTTTAATTAGCTTGCTAACGAGGCGTATAAACGAAGTGCGACATAACGCCGCATCCGCATTTCGAGGAGACAGCATGAACGTGATCGTGCATGAACGTGACAGCGAACATCTTTCCCGTGAGGCCCGCGCCATGGGGACGGTGGTCTGGGATGTGCTTCAGAATGGAGAGCTGGTAGGCATCTTCCCGTCGCAGGACGAAGCCAACGCCTACCGCAAAGCGCTGGAAGACGCGCAAGCGCAAGGGTAAGCAGAGGCTGTTGCCGTTTCGCGCGAAACGGCAACAGCTTCACCGCATTGCTCACTGCGCCCGAACACCGATATCGCCAGCACGCCAACCTCCCCCGCAATAACGCTAAGCCTCCGCCAGAGCCCGGCGCCGCCTGAACTGCCCACCGGCACCTCACATCCGTGCAACAGCTTCGACGTCAGATAGCCCGGCTCGATTTCCACGTAGTCATGCGCCCTGAGGGCGATGCGCGAATCACTCGATTCGGCATCAGGCCAGGCGTAACGGGCGTAGGGTCGAATGCTCATTTCCCAGCCCTCTTACAGATCAAGCACCAGAGGTTGCACACCATCCTCGCCCTGTGCCGGCACCGCGCAGCAGATCAACACACCGCCGTCCTGTGGCAATTCGGACGGAGGGTTGGGATAGTGCACCTGCCCGCTGACCAGGCGCGTCTTGCAGGTGCCGCAGGAACCGCCGCGGCAACTGAACTCGGGCGTCAGACCACGGCTTTCAGCCAGCTCCAGCAGGCTGCCGCTGTCCGGCGTCCAGCGCGCCTCCTTGCTCGAAGCGCTGAAATGCACCGGCACCGGTTCGCTCGCGGCGGGCGGCTGCTCGAGGGCCGTCACCTGGCCATCGGTACGGCGCGTGAGCGTCGAGGGGCCGAACGCCTCGGCATGGATGCGCTCATCGGCGACATTGAGATCGCGCAGGCCATCGTAAATCGCCTGGGTAAAGGCGGCGGGGCCGCACAGGTAGAAGTCGTAATCGTCGAACGACAGTGCCGCCTTGATCTGCGCCAGGCCGATACGTCCCTGCTGCTCGTAGTCGCGGCCCACTACAGCGTCAGCCTCCGGCGCGCTGAGGGCGCGGTGCACCTGCAACAGGCCGCCCGCGCGCTGCACCAGCTCGTGCAGCTCGGCCTGGAAGGGCAGATCACGCAGCGTGCGCGCACCCTGAAAGAAATGAATGCGCCTGCCCTGCCCCAGCGCCACCTGTTCACGCAGCATCGACAATAGCGGCGTGATACCGACACCGGCGCCGATCAGCACCAGCGGCCGGCGGCTTTCGCTGTTCAGGATGAAGCTCCCCAATGGCGGGCGCACGTCCAGCACATCACCCACCTGAACCTGTTCGTGCAGATGCCGCGACACCACGCCCTGCGCCTTGACGCTGATGCGCAGCTGACCGTCCGACGGCGCACTGGACAGGCTGTAGGTGCGCAGCAGGGTTTCGCCCGCAGCGGTGGTGATGCGAATGGGCAGGTGCTGACCGGCAGCGAAATTCGGGGCGGCGCCCGTTTCCGGCGCCAGCACGAACGAGCGAATATCGGCACTCTCCTGCTGCAGGCTCTGCACACGCCAGCGCTGCCACTGATTGCGCTGCTCACGCTCGCGCAGGCGCGCGGCGGTTTCCGCCCAAGTGCCGGTCATCAGGCTGGTCGGTGCATATTCCTCGAAGGCCCATCGCAACGAGGTCGCCGCGGGGCGTAGCACCACCTGCTCGACGTCGAACGTCCACAGCCGCTCGGCGCCCTCGAAGACTTTGATCAACGGGCTGTCGAGGATGATCTCGGCGCGGCCACCCAACTGCAGCACATCGCCCGTGGCGAAATCGACGAACAACAGGCCGGCGCGCGGGTTAACGCGGAGGTTGCCCAGGGTATTGAAGAACAGGTTGCCGGCGTAATCGGGAATGGTCAGGCGATTGCCCTCCACTCGTACGAAACCCGCTCGGCCGCCCCGGTGGGAAACATCCACCGAACGACGACCATCGTCGTGTTCGACGTAACTGGCGACGAAGAAGGTGTCGGCGCCTTCGATCAGCGCACGAGTGCGTGCATCCAGCTCCGTTGAATCCAAGCGCTCGCCGCCCCGCTCGGACACACGGCGGTACTGGCGCAGCTGGATGTACTGCGGGCAATTGCCGTAGGAATGCTCCACGGCGATCTCCAGGCGTTGTGCCGAAGCCTGGCGAATCTGCCCGTTGATGCGATTGCGCCGCCGTGTGTGCAGCTCGATGCCGAGCAGGCCAATGGCCTCGCCCGCATGCAGGCCACTGCTGGCCGGGTCGAGCGGATCGAGCGCCATGGCGGCCAGATCGAACGACAGCTGACGCGAGTCGGGCGAGGTGACGAAGCCCTCCTCGCCTTCGATCAGGGTGGCCCAGGGTTGTCCCGAACCATCGACGGCAGCGGCGATCATGAACGGCAACTGGTGGAAGAACTCGCGATGCTGATCCGGCATATGGTCGCGGATCACCTTCTGCCCGAGCACCTCCATGCGCTCGGCAACGCCGACCTTTTCCTGCAGTTGTCTTTCACCGGCGTGCCAGGGCGACTGCCGATGGCTGGGAAGCTGTTGCATGTTCTGCCCTCCACGAAAGCGGCCGCCGGGCGATCCCGGCGACGGTCAGTGACTCAGGCTTGCAGGCCGGCAGCGGTACGCGGCATCGGCACGAAACCCGGCAGCGCCTCGATGCGTGCCAGCCAGGCGCGAATGTTCGGGTAGGGCTCCAGCGACACATTGCCCTCCGGCGCATGGGCGATATACGAGTAGTTGGCGACGTCGGCAATGCTCGGTTTATCGCCGGTCAGAAATGGGGTTTCGCTCAGCTCGCCTTCCATCACGGTGAACAGCGCATGAGCGCGGTTGATCACTTCTTCGGCGTTGAACGAGTAGCCGAACACGGTGACCAGGCGCGCTGCAGCGGGGCCGAAGGCCACCGGACCGGCGGCGACGGACAGCCAGCGCTGCACACGGGCCGCAGCGGCCGGCTCCTGCGGCAGCCAATCATCATTGCCGTAGCGCTTGGCCAGGTAGAGGAGGATGGCGTTGGAGTCGGCGACGACGGTGCCGCCGTCATCGATCACCGGCACCTGGCCGAAGGGGTTGAGGGCGAGGAACTCCGGGGTCTTGTGCTCGCCCTTGGCCAGGTCGACGAAGATCAGCTCGGTGGGCAGCTGCAACAGCAACAGCATCAGCTCGGCACGGTGGGCGTGACCGGAGCGGGGAAAGTTGTACAGTTTGATGGCGGGACGGGACATGGCGATGACTCCTTGAGAGGGGGTTGGTCTCCGCGAGATAACCGGGCTTCGCGACGATGGGGTCATGTTCGCCCCATCCAACCTGGAGAAGAATCCCCACTCAAGGCAATCCACTATTTCACTTTCTGCAATGACCTCAAACCTGAAAGGCTGGGTGGGTGCGCAGCCGCGGCACAGCGAAGTCGAGGAAACTGCGCACCCGCGCGGCAGCACGGCGCCCCTCGCGGTAATACAGCTGCACCGGCAAGGGCGGCGCGGCAAAATCCTCAAGCACGGCCAGCAGTTGCCCCGCCTGTAACTCATGATGGGCTTCGTAACTTAGGCAGCGAGTCAGCCCGAAACCCGCGAGCGCCGCACGAATGGCGGCCTGCGGCGTGCTGCAGGTCAGCCGTGGCGCGACCTTCACGGTTTCCTGCGCAAAGCGCCACTCACCCACGTGGCCGGTCGAGGAGGTGGCGATGGTGCGGTGCGCCGCGAGAGCGTCCGGGCTGGCCGGTCGGCCCCAGCGCTGCAGATAGACCGGTGCCGCGCAGATCAGCGGGCGCACCTGTCCCAGCGGTACGGCGAAACCGGACGAATTGGGCAGGTGCCCGACTACCACGGATAGGTCGATGCCCTCCTCCAGCAACCTCGGCAGTTCTTCGCGCGCCAGGGTCGCCAGGCTCACCTCGGGAAATGCCGCCAGATACTCGACGGCGATGGGCATCAGCACCTGGTGCGTCATCAACAGTGGCAGGGCCAGGGTCAACTGTCCGGCAGGGTTGGCGTGCAGGCCGGTCACGGAGCGCTCGGCCTCGTCCAGCCGTTGCAGAATGCGCTGGCAACTGTCGGCAAACGCCGCACCTGCCGGGCTCAGGCTCACGCCGCGAGGCCCTCGCAGCAGCAGGCTAGCGTCCAGGCGGCTTTCCAGCGCCGTCACGGTGCGCATCACCGTGGCCTGCGACAGCTGCAGCGCCCTGGCCGCTGCCGCCAGGCTGCCCGCCTGCGCCACGGCGAGGAACACCTGCATCTCGCGATGATGATTCATGCTGCCGGTGGAGCACCGGCAGCACGCAGCGCCGGGTCGGCACGAAAGCTCGCGGCGCACTGGTCGATGAAGGTGCGCACCTTGGCCGACACCTGCCGGCCGCCCTGGTGAATGATGTGCACCGGCAAGGCCGGCGGTTCGAAGGTTTCAAGCACCAGTTCGATCTCACCGCGTGCTACCGCATCGGCGACCTGGTAGGACAGCACGCGTGTATAGCCCCAGCCCAGGCGCGCGGCGCCGATTGCCGCCTGGTTGGAGCTGACGGTGAAACGTGGCGCAGGGGTGAAACCGAACCCGCCATCGGCGCCAACGAAGTTCCAGTGCGTCAGCAGACCGCTGGCACTGGACATGACGATGGGCGCATCGCGCAACTCATCCGGATGCTGCGGCCGACCTACCCGGTCGAGAAAGGCGGGCGATGCACACACCACCGGGCGAATCTGCCCGACCTGCAATGCCGGGTGATCGCCCTCGGGCAGCGAGCCGATGCGCACGGCAACGTCGATGCCCTCCTCCATCATGTTCACCACGCGATCGACAAGCAGCGCGTTGATTTCCACATCCGGGTAGGTATCGAGGTACTGGGCGATACGCGGGATCAGGAACAGTTCGCCGAACATCACTGGCGCCGTCACGGTGAGCCGCCCACGCGGCCGCACGCTGCCACCGGCGGCCAGTTCCTCAGCCTCCTCCAGCTCCAGCAGGATGCGTCGGCAATCCTCGACATAGCGCTGGCCGGCCTCGGTCAGGCGCAGGCTACGCGTGCTGCGCGCCAGCAACAGCGTGCCCAGGCGTGCCTCCAGCGCAGCAACGGCGCGGGTCACGCTGGGCGGTGAAATACCCAGCAGCTTGGCGCCGCCGGCGAAGCTCTCGGCTTCGGTGACCGCCAGCAGCACCTTCATTTCCTGAAACCGATCCATCGTCACCGCCTGAACACGAGAAGCCGATAACGCCGAAGCACACTCAGCGCCGGCTCAATGCCAGGCGCGCGGCAAACAGCATGAAGATCAGACCGGTGCTGCGATCCATCCACTTGATCACCGCTTCGCGCCGCAGCCAGTGACCGAGTGGCTGGGTAGCACCGATCAGCAGCAGCGCCCAGGCCAGGCTGAGCACCACGTGAATGCCCACCAAACCGAAGGTCCAGGCGATCAGGGGCTGCGCCTGCGGAATGAACTGCGGCAGGAATGAAACGTAGAAGATCCCCACCTTGGGGTTGAGCACATTGCCCAGCAGGCCACGCACGAACCAGTTGGCGCCAGGTTTGCCGCTGGCCTGTTGCGGCGCGAGCGAGGTACGCGGGCGCAGCAGCATGTTCAGCCCGAGCCAGGCCAGATAGGCCGCGCCGCAGTACTTGAGCAGGTTGTAACCGAACTCGGAAACTGCCAGCAGCGCGCCCAGGCCGAAGGCTACCGCCGCGCCCCAGATCAGGCAGCCGGCATTGATGCCCAGCGCTGCGCGAAACGCCTGCTGCCGGCCCTCGACCGCTGCGGTACGCAACACCAGCGCAGTGTCGATCCCCGGTGTCAGGGTCAGCAGCGTGGCGGCAAGGGTGAAGGCGATCAGGTTTTCGGCAAAGGGCATCGTCGGGCGCTCCGGTCGAAGGGCAGAGCGCGAGTATAAACAGCGCATCGCTGGCCGTCGTGGGGCCAGCGATCCCGTAGGGTGCACCATGCGCACCGCGGTGCGTTCGTGCGATGCGTGTTGCCAGTGGTGCGCGGCGCAGCCCAGGTTTAGCCGCGATAGGCCTCGAACAGCCCCGTGGCGCCCATGCCGCCACCGACGCACATGGTGACGATGCCGTAGCGCAGCTCGCGGCGCTGCAGTTCGCGCACCAGATGGCCGACTTGACGCGAGCCGGTCATGCCGAACGGGTGGCCGATAGAGATGGAGCCGCCATTGACGTTGTATTTTTCGTTGTCGATCTCGAGCTTGTCGCGGCAGTACAGGCACTGCGAGGCGAAGGCTTCGTTGAGTTCCCACAGGTCGATGTCGGCCACGTTCAGGCCCTTGGCCTTGAGCAGCTTGGGCACCGAGAACACCGGGCCGATGCCCATTTCGTCCGGCTCGCAACCGGCCACGGTGAAGCCGCGGAAATAGGCCTTGGGCTTGAGGCCCAGCTCCAGCGCCTTATCCAGGCTCATCACCAGGGTCATGGAGGCGCCGTCGGACAGCTGCGAGGCGTTGCCGGCCGTCACGCTGCCAGCCGGGTCGAACGCAGGCTGCAGCTTGGCCAGGGATTCGAGGGTGCTGTCCAGGCGGTTGCAGTCATCCGCCTCGACCACGCCGTCGACGATCTTCTTCTCGCCGGTGGCCTTGTCTTCCACCTGATACTTCACCGCCATCGGTACGATTTCGTCGGCGAACAGGCCCTCGGCCTGAGCCCGAGCGGTGCGCTGTTGGCTCTGCAGGGCATAGGCATCCTGGGCCTTGCGGCTGATGCCGTAGCGGTTGGCGACGATCTCGGCGGTCTTGCCCATGGGATAGTAGATGCCGGGGTTGTCCTGCTGCAGCAGCGGGTTGAACAGGTTGTCCATGTTCATGCTTTTCAGGGTCATGGTGATGGACTCGACGCCGCCGGCGACGATGATGTCGCTGCAGCCGGATGCCACCTGGTTGGCAGCGATGGCGATGGCCTGCAGGCCCGAGGAGCAGAAGCGGTTCAGCGTCATGCCCGCCACCGGATTGCCCAGGCGTGAGAGCACGGCGACGTTGCGGCCGATGTTCATGCCCTGCGCGCCCTCGTTGGAGCCGGCGCCGACGATGCAGTCATCGACCAGCTTCGGGTCGATGCCGTTGCGCGCCAGCAGCGCATCGACGCAGTGAGCGGCCATGTCGTCCGGCCGGGTCATATTGAACTTGCCACGGAAGGACTTGGCCAGGCCAGTCCGCACGCTATCGACGATCACCACTTCACGCATGACGTACCTCGTTGTTATTGGATGGCGAATGGCGTGAAGATAAATCCAGCTCATAGCTTGGCGCGACCATCATTGATCTGGCGTATACGAAGCGATCCGGAGCGCTATCCCGTCCTTACCGAACACCCTGCCCGTGTAGGAGCGAATTCATTCGCGATCTCGGTTGTGCATGTCACCCACGCTTTCGCGAATGAATTCGCTCCTACAGATCGGGGTCGCGGCTGAAGCCGCGATTAACGCTTCAATCCCTGGCGAACGCCGCCTCGATGGCCTCATTGATGGTGCGCAACACCTTGACCCGGGCGAAGCGCTTGTCATTGGCTTCGATCATCGTCCAGGGCGCGATCTCGGAGCTGGTGCGGTCGACCATATCGCCCACTGCATCGGCGTAGTCGTCCCACTTGTCGCGGTTGCGCCAGTCTTCTTCGGTGATCTTGAAGCGCTTGAACGGGATCTGCTCGCGCTCCTTGAAGCGCTCCAGCTGCGTCTGCTGGTCGATGGCCAGCCAGAACTTCACCAGAATCACCCCCGCGTTGGTCAACTGCTCCTCGAAATCGTTGATCTCGCCATAGGCGCGCAGCCAGTCGGCCTGACTGCAGAAGCTCTCGATCCGCTCCACCAGCACGCGGCCGTACCAGCTGCGGTCGAAGATGGTGAAATGCCCGCGCGCCGGAATGTGCCGCCAGAAGCGCCAGAGGTAGGGCTGGGCGCGCTCTTCTTCGGTCGGCGCCGCCACCGGCACGATGCGGTACTGGCGCGGGTCAAGCGCGCCGGTCACACGGCGGATGGCGCCGCCCTTGCCGGCGGCATCGTTGCCTTCGAACACGGCGATCAGCGCGTGCTTGCGCATGAGCTTGTCGCGCATCAGGCCGGATAGTCGCGCCTGCTCGGTGGCCAACTGCTCCTTGTACTCCTCCTTGCTCAGGGCCTGGGTCATGTCCAGGCTGGTCAGCAGCCCGCGGTTGTCCAGGCTGGAGGCCAGCGGCGCCGCATGCGGCTGCAGCTTCGAGCGCTGCGGATTGGCCAGGGCCGCCTGCAGGCCTTCGAGCAGAATGCGCCCGACGGTCAGGCTGCGGTAGTAGTGATCGACGCCCTCGACCACGTACCAGGGCGCGTAGTCGCGGCTGGTACGGCGCAGCACGCGCTCGCCGTGGCGCACGAACTTGTCATAGGTCTTCGATTGCTGCCAGTCCAGCGGGCTGATGCGCCAGCTGTGCAGCGGGTCGTCCTTGAGCGCTTCGAGGCGCGCCTTCATCTGCTGCTTGGACAGATGGAACCAGAACTTGAAGATCAGCGCGCCCTCGTCGCAAAGCATGCGCTCCAAGCGCTCGGCGCCGTCGATGGCCTGATCCAGCACGGCGTCCTTGAATTTGCCGTGTACCCGCCCCTGCAGCATCTGGCTGTACCAGTTGCCGAAGAATACGCCCATGCGCCCTTTCGGCGGCAGCTGTCGCCAGTAGCGCCAGGCCGGTGGCCGCGCCAGTTCCTCGTCGGTCTGCAGATCGAAGGTGCTGACCTGGATCAGCCGCGGGTCCATCCACTCGTTGAGCAGCTTCACCGTCTCGCCCTTGCCGGCACCCTCGACCCCGTTGATCAGTACGATCACCGGGAAGCGCGCCTGTTGCTTGAGCTCGTACTGCGCCTCCAGCAACGCCTCGCGCAGCGCCGGCTCTTCGGCGTCGAACGTGGCCTTGTCGATACTGCGGCCGATTTCGGCGGATTCGAACATGCAGAAAACCTCCCTGGAATGATCGTTAAAGCGTAATGGATCGGCCGCGACTTTGCCTGGCGGCAGCTCGCCACGGTTTGACCTGCGCCGGGTAAACCGCGTGCACAGCGGTTAGAATCGCCGCCTGTTTTATCGGGATGCAATCATGTCCGACGTCCACAACGCCCAACTCGACTGGGACGAACACGGCCAGCCACTGTCGCGCAGCTATGGCGACGTGTACTTCTCCCGCGCCAACGGCCTGGAGGAAACCCGTCACGTTTTCCTCGCTCACAACCAGATCATCGAACGCTGCCAGGCGCTGCCGGCCGGCGGGCGTTTGGTGATCGGCGAAACCGGCTTCGGTACCGGGCTCAACTTCCTGTGCGCCTTGCAGGCCTTTGCCGAGCATGCCCCGAGTGACGCGCGGCTGCATTTCGTCAGCGTGGAGAAATTCCCGCTGGCCCTGGCGGATCTGCAACGCGCCCTGGCTCTGTGGCCGGAGCTTGCGCCCTACGCCGAGCAACTGCTGGCGCAGTACCGCGCCATCCACCCTGGTTTCCAGCGCCTGGTGCTCGATGGCGGCCGCGTGGTGCTGACGCTGATGATCGGCGATGTGCTCGAATGCCTGCCGCAACTCGATGCCAAGGTCGATGCCTGGTTCCTCGACGGTTTCGCCCCGGCGAAGAACCCGGAGATGTGGACGGACGCCCTGTTCACGGAACTGGCAAGACTGTCGGCACCCGGTGCCACGCTGGCCACCTTCACCAGTGCCGGTTTCGTCCGACGCGGGCTGATCGCTGCAGGTTTTGCCGTACTGCGGGTCAAGGGCTTCGGCCACAAGCGCGAGATGCTGGCCGGCCCCTTCCAGCCGCAGCAGATGCAGCACACGGCGCCCTGGTTCTCGCGCCCGACGCAGACAGCCGACGCACGCCACGCGGTGGTGATCGGCGCCGGCCTGGCCGGTTGCGCCACCGCCGCTAGCCTGGCCGCACGCGGCTGGCGCGTCAGCCTGCTGGAGCGCCATGACGATGTCGCCCGCGAGGCTTCAGGCAACCCCCAGGGCGTGCTCTACCTGAAACTGTCGGCCCACGGCACCGCGCTGTCGCGGCTGATCGTCGCCGGTTTTGGCCATACCCGCCGCGTGCTCGAACGCCTGCAGCGCGGCGTCGATTGGGATGCCTGCGGCGTGCTGCAGCTGGCCTTCGACGCCAAGGAAGCCGAGCGCCAAGCCAAACTGGCCGCGGCCTTCCCGAATGACCTGCTGCATGCACTGACGAAGGATGAAGCCGAGCAACACGCCGGCATCGGCCTGCCAGCCGGTGGTCTGTTCTACCCGGATGCCGGCTGGGTGCACCCGCCCGCGCTGTGCCGGCAACTGGTGCAACATCCGTTGATCGAGCTGCGTCCCTATCAGGAGGCACTGAGCCTGAGTCGGCAGGATGATCGCTGGTGCGTCGACGGGCAGAACGGCGTACTGGCCGAGGCGCCCGTGCTGGTATTGGCCTGCGCCGCCGAGATTGGCCGCTTGCTGCCGGAGGCTAACCTGCCGCTGAAGCGTATTCGCGGGCAGATCAGCCGCCTCCCGGCCAGCGAAGCTAGTAGCAAGCTACGCACGGTGGTCTGCGCCGAAGGTTACGTTGCACCACCGCGCGGCGGCGAACACACCCTAGGCGCGAGCTTCGACTTCCATAGCGATGATCTGGAGCCCAGCGTGGCCGAGCACGCCGGCAACCTCGAGCTGCTGCGGGAGATTTCTCTCGATCTGGCCGAGCGGCTCGATACGCAATCGCTCGACCCAACAATGCTGCAAGGCCGCGCGGCGTTTCGCTGCACCAGTCCGGACTACCTGCCGCTGGTAGGCCCGCTGGCCGAGCAGCAGGCCTTCAACGAGGCCTACGCCGTACTAGCCAAGGACGCCCGCCAGGTGCCGGAAACACCCTGCCCCTGGCTGGATGGCCTGTACATCAACAGCGGCCATGGCTCGCGCGGTTTGATCACCGCGCCGCTGTCGGGCGAGCTGATCGCCGCCTGGCTGGAGGACGAGCCGCTGCCGGCGCCACGCGACGTTGCCGAGGCCAGCCACCCCAATCGCTTTATGCTGCGCAAGCTGATTCGCGGAAGCTGATCGACGGTGCGCGCGACGCACTCTTCCGGGTTGACCGCGCTTAGGCCCTGGCCTCGGTAAGCACTGGTTTGGGCTTGCGAAACACCAGCACGTTACCCAGCATCACCAGACCCAGGCCAAGCAGCGCAGGAGCCGTCCACTGGTAACCCTCGGCAAATACCGAGATGTTCAGTGCCACCACCGGGAACAATACAGTGCAGTAGGCGGCGCGCTCAGGGCCCATGCGCCCGACTAGGGTCAGGTAGGCGGTAAAGCCGATCACCGAGCCTGGAATTGCCAGGTACAGCAGCGAGCCGACATAGCGCGCGTTCCATTCGAAGGCGAACGGCGTGCCGCTGACCAGGCAGATGCCCACCAGCATCAGCGCGCCATAGAGCATGCCCCAGGCATTGGTGGTCAGCGGCTTGAGCCCGGCCTTCTGCTGCAGGCTGGAGAGCATGTTGCCGGCCGAGAAGAACAGCGTGCCGCACAGCGCCAGGCCGATGCCCAGCAGGCTTTCGCGGCTGGTTTCATGCCCGGCCAGCTCTGGCCAGAACAGCAAGCCAAGACCGGCCAGCCCCAGCCCGCCACCGAGCAGCACATTGGCAGCGATGCGCTGCTTGAAGAACAGCCGCGCATTGATCGCATTCCACAAGGTAGCGGTGGAGAAGATCACCGCAATCAGGCCGCTGGGTATCCATTGGCTGGCGGTGTAGAAGCACAGAAAGTTGAGGCAGAACAGACACAGCCCCTGCAGCAGGCAGATGCCCTGGCCACGGCGATCCAAAGGCTGCAGGCGGCCGCTGAACCAGAGCATGGCGAACAGCACGGCCGAAGCCAATGCGAAGCGATAGGCGATGGAGGCGGCTACGGCCACCTCGCCCATCTGCAGTTTGATGGCGATCCAGGTGGTGCCCCAGATCAGTACGGTAAGCAGGTAAAGCGACAGGTTCATGGCATCCTCCGAAAACTGAGGCCAGTCTGAAACCCGTACGCACCGAGCGCTTGCACAAAGTTGCGCATTTATCGAAGCGCCACCCTTGTCTGCCATCGCGCCCCAGGGCTTATCATTCCGCTTTTGCCAGCCAGGTCATCACCGCCGCATGCTTTCCGCCGTCGCGCGCTACAAACAACTGCTGTCCAGCGCCCTCGCCCGCTACTTCCCCCGCACCACCGCCTACCTGCGCGCCGAGCGCGAAGCTGCGCAGCCGCGCAAGCCCGTACGCAAACAGAGCAAGAAGAAGTCCACCACCAACAAGAAAGCCGGCGCTCGCAAGGCCGCCAGCGGCAAGCCGGGCCCCGCCGGTATCTACCCCGCCACCCGGCTGAAGATCGAAGATGCGCAGGTGCAGGCGATGCGCGAGCGCGTGGCCGAGGCGGTAAGCGCCGGGCTGATCGGCGCACCGTCGGAGGAGCAGTGGGCGATGATCCTCTGCCGCGCACCGCTGGCGCGCATCTTCGCTGGCGCCGGCTCGGGCAAGTCGAGCACCCTGGTGCTGCGCGTGGTGTTTCTGCTCTGCCATCTGGACATCGAGCCGAAACGCCTGACGGTAATCTCCTTCACCAACGCCTCCTGCCACGAGCTGCGCGAGCGCCTGCAACGCCTGCTCGACTTCTGGCACTACCCACACGATGCGCGCCAGTGCGTACGCTCCTTCCACGCCGCCATGGCGACGCTGGCCAAGGAAAGCCTGGGCAACCCGCGCTGGTTCGAGCAACTGGACGAGCCCGGCGACGAACCGGACAACCCGCTCGCAGGCACACGCCTGCGCCCCGCGCAGCAGCGCCTGCTCAAGCAGGCCTACCAGAACGCCTATGCGGACGACGCGCGCTTTCGCACCCTGACCCACCGCCTGCTCAAGCTGCCAGCGCCCGAGGAGCCGCCACAGGGCAAGGCCAAGGCACCGCTGGATGCCTGCAAGCTGCCCGGTGAATTCGCCGCCTTGCCGCTGTTCGAGCTGCTGCACGGGCAGATCGATTTCGCCGAGAGCCTGGGCATTCGCCTCGACCGCCTGGACGTGAAAGCGCTGGGCTGCGCCACGCGCGAGCGCGATTTCATCGAGGCCATGCAGTGTTTCCACCAGCACTTCAGCGCCCTGCTGCACAGCCAGGGGCTGATCAGCTTCAACGGCGCGTTCGCGCAGTTGAGCGAGCGCCTGAGCAGCGACGGCGGCAAATCCGGCCCCGCCCTGCTCGCCCTGAGCCACCTGCTGATCGACGAATTCCAGGACATCTCGCCGCAGATCGTGCTGTGGTTGCAGGCCGTGCATCGTCGCCTGCACGCCGCGGGCGAGCGTATCAGCCTGATGGCCATCGGCGACGACTGGCAATCGATCTACGGCTGGCGCGGCAGCTCGCCGGAGCTGTTCATCGATTTCGACCGGCACTTCCCCAGCCGCGGACGCGGCAAGAGCACTACTCTGCTGCTGGGCACCAACTACCGCAGCATTGAGCCGGTGATCCGCGATGGCGAAAAAGTGCTGGCCGAAGTGCACAACAAGCAGGCCAAGACCTGCGTCGCGGCCAGGGCAATGCAGCCGGGCGACCACGGCGTCAAGCTGATCCAGCGCTTCGACCTGGCCAACGGCCTGCCGCGCCTGCTCGAAGAAATCCGCGCGCAATGCGCCCATGTCGCCAGCCGCTCCGGCGCCGATCGCACCGCCGTGCTGCTGCTCAGCCGGCGCAACGAGCCGCTGCAGCAGGTGCGCGCGCAACTGGACAAGGCGCTGCCGGTCAAGGCCCTGACTATCCACCGCGCCAAGGGCCTGCAGGCCGAGGTGGCGATCATCCTCGACGACTGCCTGCCGGTGGACAAACACCCGCTGCGCAACGCCCTGTACGCCCAGAGCGGTTTCTTCGCCGGCAGCTACGACCAGGCCATGCAGGACGAAACCCGGCGTCTGGCCTACGTGGCCATCACCCGCGGCGTAAGCCGGGTGCTGTGGTACACGCGCAAGGCCCAGGGCGCCACGCAGTGCTTGGCAGCGAGCCGGCCAATCGCGCAAGCTTCAGGCTGATCGGTACTTCGGGCATTCCCATGGACAAACTGCTGGCTCTGCGCACCTTCGTTGCCACCGTTCGCTGCGGCGGTTTTTCCGCCGCGGCGCGGCAACTGGGGCTGGCCACCTCGTCGGTGACCCGCGCAGTCAACGCCTTGGAACAGGAGCTGGGCTGCGTGCTGCTCAACCGCAACACGCGGCAGATCAGCGTCAGCGAGGCCGGGCGAGACTACTTCGAGCGCGCCCTGGCCATCCTCGATGCGCTGGACGAAGCCGACGCTGCCGTGGCCGATAGCGGCGGCGATGTGCGCGGTCGGCTGGCCGTAAGCGTGCCGGTAGAGTTCGCCCGTCGACTGATCGCACCGCGCCTGGGCGAATTGCTCGAACGACACCCGCAACTGGAACTGACCCTGCGCGTGACCGACGAGGTGGTCGACCTGCTCAGCCAGCGCATTGACGTTGCCGTACGCCTGGGCTCGTCGATCACCAGCGACGATGTGGTCAGCCAGCGGGTCGGCAGCTTTCGCCGCTGGCTGGTGGCGAGCCCGCAATACCTCGCGCGCACGCCTGCCATCGAGCATCCCGAGGCGCTGCAGACCCATGCCTGCCTGCAGTTCGATTACGGCCAACCGACCCGCTACTGGCGCTTCGAGCAGGACGGCGAACTGCTTCAGGTTCCGGTAACCGGCCGCCTGCTGAGCAACAACGCCGACATCTTGCGCCAGGCGGCGCTGGCCGGTCAGGGCGTGGCCCTGCTGGCCGACTGGCTGGTGCGCGAAGACGTCGCCAGCGGCCAGCTGCTGCGTCTGCTGCCCGAGCACGAGGTCGCCACAGGCCCACACGACGGTGCCATCCACCTGCTGTACCTGCCCAACCATCGCGGCTCTATACGCATCGCCGCGTTCACGGCGTTTCTGCAAACGGTACTGGAGTGACTCATTGCGCAACGCGCAATACAGCGTTGCCGGCGCGCTGGATTATCCTTACTCCGCTCTGTCCCTAACCTTGAGTCTCCAGGCCAAACCACCACGGAGACTTCAGATGGCCCCTTCCTTGTTCGATCCCGTCAGCCTCGGCGACCTGCAACTACCCCACCGGGTGGTGATGGCGCCGCTGACCCGCTCACGTGCCGAGCAACCCGGCAACGTACCGGGCGCGCTGAATGCCGAGTATTACCGCCAACGCGCCAGCGCCTCGCTGATCATCAGCGAAGCCACGCAGATATCCCGCCAAGGCCAGGGCTATGCCTGGACGCCAGGCATCCACAGCCGTGAGCAGATCGAAGGCTGGCGCCTGGTCAGCGACGCCGTGCATCAGGCCGGCGGACGCATGTTTCTGCAGCTGTGGCATGTCGGCCGCGTTTCCCACCCGAGCCTGCAACCCGGCGGTCGTCTGCCAGTAGCCCCAAGCGCCATGCCGGTGCCCGGCCAGACCTTTATCGAAGACGATAGCGGCCAGGGTGTGTGGAGCGACATTCCCGTTCCACACGAGCTGAGCGTCGATGAGATCTGCAACATAGTCGCCGACTACCGCCAGGCCGCGCGCAACGCCCTGGAAGCGGGAATGGACGGGGTGGAAATACATGCCGGCAACGGCTACCTGCTCGATCAGTTCATCAATTCCAACAGCAACCAGCGCCGCGACGGCTACGGCCAGAGTATCGGCAACCGCGCGCGCTTCCTGCTCGAGGTGGTCAAAGCGGTGTGCGAGGAAATCGGCGAGCAGAAAGTGGCCGTAAGGCTGACGCCCATGGGCCGCTTCATGGGCATGGGCGACGACACCCCGGCAGCCACCTTCGGCTACATCGTCAGCGAACTGAACCGCTGGCGCCTGGCCTATCTGCATCTGGTGGAACCGGCGATTGTCGGCACCCAGCTCGATGAAGACAGCGATCCAGCCTGGGATCGCATCATCCGTCAGCTGCGACGCAGCTGGAACGGCGTGCTGATACTGGCTGGCGGCTACGACCTGCACAGCGCACGTCGCGCGCTGGCGGAAGGTCGCGCCGATCTGATCGCCTTCGGCCGGTTGTTCATTGCCAATCCGGATCTGCCACAACGCCTGCGTCAGCAAAGCCGCCTGAATGCGCCGGACAGCAGCAGCTTCTTCGGCGGTGGCGCTGCCGGCTATACCGACTATCCCGCCCTGAACGCCTGAGAAATCATCATGACCAGTCAGACTACGTCGCTCACCCGAGAATCCCCCGCCCTGTCACAGGCGCTGGTGCTGCTGTTCGCCCTGTGCTGTGGCGCCATCGTCGCCAACCTCTACTACGCCCAACCTATCATCGAGCTGATCGCCCCGGATGTCGGTCTCAACGCCGAACGCGCCAGCCTGATCGTCTCGCTGACGCAGATTGGCTATGCCCTGGGTCTGTTGTTTCTGGTGCCACTGGCCGACCTCATGGAAAGCCGCCGGCTGATGCTGATCACCACTGTCGCTGCCCTGCTCTGCCTGGCGGCCGCAGCGTTCGCCACGCAACCGGATCTGTTCCTCGCCCTGGCACTGCTGATCGGCCTCAGCTCGGTCTCGGTGCAGATGCTGATTCCCCTGGCTGCCAACCTGGCACCGGAAGCCAGTCGTGGTCGTGTGGTGGGCAATATCATGAGCGGCCTGCTGCTCGGCATCCTGCTGGCGCGGCCGCTGGCCAGCGTGGTGGCCGGCGAGTTCGGCTGGCGTGCGGTGTACCTGATGGCGGCAGGCCTGATGCTGGTGATCGTGGCCGTGATAGCCACCACCATTCCGCGCCACGCCCCCAGCCACAAAGCAAGCTACGGGCAACTGCTGGCCTCGCTCGTGCATCTGCTGCGCCGCTATCCAACGCTGCGTCGTCGCGCGCTTTATCAGGGCTTGATGTTCGCCAGTTTCAGCCTGTTCTGGACGGTAGCGCCGCTGGAGCTGGCACGCCACCTGGGTATGAGCCAGCAGGATATCGCCCTGTTCGCCCTCGCCGGCGCCATCGGCGCGGTCGCAGCGCCCATCGCCGGGCGGCTCGCCGACGCCGGCCATACCTGGCGCGCCAGCCTGGTGGCGCTGGTCCTGGCGCCGCTGGCCTTCGCACCCAATCTGCTCAGCGCCGGGCTGGGCTGGATCGGACTGGTCGCCACCGCCATCGTGCTGGATTTCGCCGTACAGATGAGCATGGTGCTGGGCCAGCGCACCATCTACGCCCTGGAGCCGCAAAGCCGCGCACGGCTCAATGCGCTGTACATGACCAGCATCTTCGTGGGCGGTGCCATCGGTTCGGCGCTGGCCAGCCCGGTCTACGAACGTTTCGGCTGGTCGGGCACGGCACTGCTGGCCGCCGGGCTGCCGCTGCTGGCCCTGCTGATATTCGTTGGCAAAGAGGAGTGAGGAGATTCGCGACGCAAGAAACGCAGGCAATAAGGAAATCGCTGGGAACGCTTTTGGAGTCGCTTGCAACGGCCCGCAGGGTTGCCGCCAGGGCCGGTTTTTGCTCCTGCAAAACCGGCATTTCCGCCATCCCTTGCGGTCAAATCGCAGGCAACAAAAAACCCGCCTAAGCGGGTTTCCTCCCAACCATCCGACATCCTGTCGGTAGCCATCTTGGCCTGGTCATCTTCCTTGATCCTCAGCGCTCCGTCGCTGCAGGGGATATGTGTAGATTAGAGATCGCCCCGAACCGGCAACAGTGGAGGTTGCCGCTTAGGCGTGTAAGCCTTTTGCCATAGCCAGCCGCTTCAGCGACCGATCATCCGCGCCAGCACGTCCTCGCCACCCTGGCGGCGATGGATGAAGGCCATGGCCGCGTGGCCGATTACCATGAACAGCAACAGCCAGCCCAGGTTGCCGTGCAGCAGGCTGGCCGGCGCGATCATCCATTCGACCTTGCCATCGAAACCCGGCATGACGCTCATGCCGAACGCCACGAACTCACGGCCCGAGCCGTACTGGCGCAGCAGCGCAATGAAGGGAATGACGAACAGCAACCCGTACAGCGCCAGATGGCCGAGGCTCGCCAGGGTGCTGACCGCCGCCGGCCGGCGGTTGCGGCTGTACAGTGCCCAGAACAGGCGGATCACCACCAGCACCATGAGCACCAGGCCCGTGGCCTTGTGCGTGCCCCAGGCGAACGCATCCAGTGCGCTGTCTTCCAGCAGCGCGTGGGCCAGCACGGTAACGAACTGCCACCCCAGCAATACGGCCATGCCCCAATGCAGCAGGCGGGTAACGGCGCCATAGCGCTGCGCGGAATCATGCAGATTCGACATCGTGGTTCCTCTCCAATGTCATCGATGAAAACGGTATTCAGGTTCGGCAGCCAAACGCTGCGGTCCGAGCAAAGACCCGATCCAGACGCAATGGTGCCGTGCTGCCGGGCTCGGGTGCACCTGTAGATGTTAGCGGGTATGTCAGAAAGGCATCACGACACGCCCCCGTCAGGCAGGGGCGTGTCGAATGATCAGGCGTCGCGCAGCGCTTCGCGCCAGGCGTGGTGTTGCGGCTCTTGCCAGATGCGCGCATGCAGGCGCGCCATGCCGTCGGGATCGTTGAGCAGGCGCCAGCGGGTCGCCTCGACCTTGCCTTGCGGCCCGGCGTTGAGGATTTCATCGATACGCTCGTCGCGCAGCGCTTCGGCGGCAGGCACCACCTTGGCATGGCGGGCACGCGCCATGGCGCAGACCAGGGCGTTGTACAGCGGATCGACCACGGCGCGGAGGAAGCCCCGATGCAGCGCACGCGAGCTGTTCAGCTGCTCGTACTCGGCGGTGTTGCTCAGCTCCACCGGCACCTTGTGTTCTTCCGGAATTAGGAACAGCTTGCTGCGCCGCGTTGCCAGGCCCGGTGTCGTGCGGCTGGTCAGCACCGAGACCGCCGGCGACAGCACCAGCGACACGACGATGGGCGCCAGCCACCAGAGGAAGTCCGGGTTGAGCCAGGCCACCAGGGCCGTCCAGCTGATACCGATCAGCACCTGGGTACCGTGACGGCGGAAGGCTTCGCTCCAGGGCGTGGAGTCATCCACGCGCTGCGGCGAGTTCCACTGCACCGACCAACCGAGGAAGGCGGCGGTGACGAACAGGCTGTGGAACAGCATGCGTACCGGCGCCAGCAACACCGAGCAGGACGCCTCCAGCAACATCGACAGCAGCACGCGCGTGCGACCGCCATAGGCCTCGGCGCCCTTGATCCAGATCAGCAGCACGCTGAGCAGCTTGGGCAGGAACAGCAGCGTCATGGTCGCCGAGAACAGGGCGATGGCCTCGTGCGGCTGCCAACGTGGCCACAACGGATAGAGCTGGTTGGGCTGCAGGAAGTACTCCGGCACCATCAGCGTGTGGATCGCCAGCAGACAGGTCGACAGCACCAGGAACAGCAGCCACAACGGCGCCGACAGGTAGGACATGACGCCGGTGAGGAACACCACGCGATGCACTGCGTGCATGCCGCGCACCAGGAACAGGCGGAAGTTCATCAGGTTGCCGTGGCACCAGCGGCGATCGCGCTTGAGCTCGTCGAGCAGGTTCGGCGGCAGCTCCTCGTAGCTGCCCGGCAGGTCGTAGGCGATCCATACACCCCAGCCGGCGCGGCGCATCAGCGCGGCCTCGACGAAGTCGTGAGAAAGGATCGCACCGGCGAAGGAGCCGGTACCCGGCAACGGGGCCAGGGCACAGTGCTCGATGAAGGGTTTGACGCGGATGATCGCGTTGTGACCCCAGTAGTGCGACTCACCCAGTTGCCAGAAGTTGAGGCCGGCGGTGAACAGCGGCCCATACACGCTGGTGGCGAACTGCTGCAGACGTGCGTACAGGGTGTCCATGCCCGACGCCTTGGGCGCGGTCTGGATGATGCCGGCGCCGGGGTTGGCCTCCATCAGGCGCACCAGGCTGGTCAGGCAATCACCGCTCATCACGCTGTCGGCATCGAGCACCACCATATAGCGGTAGTTGCTGCCCCAACGCCGGCAGAAGTCGTCGATGTTGCCGCTCTTGCGTTTCACCCGGCGGCGGCGACGGCGATAGAAGATATGGCCGAAGCCTTCCACTTCGCGGCACAGCTCCATCCAGGCCTGCTGTTCGGCCACGCAGATATCCGGATCGTTGCTGTCGCTGAGAATGAAGAAGTCGAAATGTTCGAGTTGTCCGGTAGCCTTGAGCGACTCGAAGGTCGCGCGCAGACCGGCGAACACGCGCGGTACGTGCTCGTTGGCGATCGGCATGACCAGTGCAGTTCGGGCGTTTGGCGAAATCGGCTCGTTGCCGCAGCTGGTGGCCGAGATGCTGTAGCGATCACGCCCCTTGAGCAGCTGGAAGAAGCCCATCAGCGCGGTCCAGAAGCCCATCGACACCCAGCAGAACAGCAGGGCGAACAGCGCCAGGATGCTGGTTTGCACCACGTACGGCAGGATCTGCCGCGCCGATTCGCGCAGCGGCTGCTCGAACACCAGGCCCAGATCGACCAGCGACCAGCCCTGATAGGGCAGCACCGACTTCATGTACCAGGTGGCGACCACGGTCTGCGTGATCATCAATACCAGCAGGGCGGCACGGCGTACCGCGGCGACATGCCGCCAGCGTTCCTCGGCGAAGTCCTCGCTTTCGCGCGTACGCGGTCGAGGCGCCGACTTCTCGCCCTTCAGGCGGCGCCAGCCGCGCTGCAGGATATTGGTCTGCCAAGGCTCCGGCACCATGCGCGTGCGCTTGATCGGCGGCGTCGAATCGATGGTCGGGCGACCCTGGTGATCCTGCACGATGCGACAGCCGCGCTCCAGTGCATCCGGCCAGCCCAGTGCCAGACGGGCCGGCACCGAGTCGAGCATTTCGCGGGTTTCTTCCTGGGGCTCGGCTGCTGCCTGGTCCTCGTGCAGGGCACGGTGCAACGTGGCGAGATCGCCGCCCTCCTCCTCCACGCGATGGGCCAAAGCCTGCTGCCGCTCGTGATCGAGCGGCAGTTCATCCAGGTAATCCTGGATCTGTGTTGCGTCTAGGCTGTTATTCATGGGAAGGCAGCTGATAGCTCCAGGTTTCCGACACAGGCTTGCCGTCCTCGACCAGCGCGGCACGCATCTCCACCGGCTGCGCCGGGTTCTTCACCTTGACCCGCAGCATCAGGCGCCAGCCCTTGCTCACCGGGTTGTAACGCAGGCTGTCTTCCAGCAGCTCGGCATTGTCATCGACGCTGACCTGCACCTGCGGCGCGGCATCGGGCGAACGCTTGGCCAGTTCCTCACCGATGAAGTCGACCACCAGCGCAGTACTGCCATCGGCCTGACGAATCAGGTTGGCCTGCTTGATGTCGCCCTCGGACAGACGGGTCTGGCTGACCATCGCCAGTTGCGGATCGTGCAGCTTGGCATCGTCACGGCTGAAGTGTAGGCGATAGGCCACATCCAGCGACTCACCCGGTGCCGGCAGCTTCTCCGGGCGCCACAAAGCAACGATGTTGTCGTTGGTTTCGTCCGGGGTGGGAATCTCCACCAGTTCAACATGGCCAGCGCCCCAGTCACCGACGGTTTCCACCCAGCCGCTCGGGCGCAGCTCATAGCGGTCGTCGAGATCCTGATACTGGTTGAAGTTGCGGCCACGCTGCATCAGACCGAAACCGCGCGGGTTGTCGATGCGATAGCTGCTGACGTTGAGACGCTGCGGGTTGTTCAGCGGGCGCCAGATCCACTCGCCATTGCCGGCGGCAATGGCCAGGCCGTCGGAGTCGTGCAACTGCGGACGGTAGTTAGGACGCGGCCAGGGCTGGTTGGCGCCGAACAGGTACATGCTGGTTAGCGGCGCGATGCCAAGCTTCTCGACGTTCTCGCGCAGGTAGACCTTCGATTGCACGTCGAGCACGCTGTCGCGGCCCGGCTTGATCTCCATGCGATAGGCACCGGTGGCGCGCGGCGAGTCGAGCAATGCGTAGATCACCAGGCTGCGGCGATCCGGTTGCGGCTTCTCGATCCAGAACTCGGTGAAACGCGGGAATTCCTCGCCGGACGGCAGCGCGGTGTCGATGGCCAGCCCGCGTGCGGAGAGGCCGAACACCTGGCCCTTGCCGACGATGCGGAAGTAGCTGGCACCGAGCACGCTCATCACTTCGTCGTGGCGGCCGCCGGTGTTGATCTCGTTGATCACCTTGAAGCCGGCAAAGCCCAGGTCCTTGAGGTCATCCGGGTTCAGTTCGAGATCGCCGAAGTCGAACATCGACGGGTCGTACTTGATCTCCTGGGTACCTTCGGCGGTCACTTCATTGATTTTCACCGGCAGGTCGAAGTGCATGCCCTGATGGAAGAAGTACAGCTGGAACGGCAGCTTGTCGTCGCGCCAGTGCGCCTTGTCTTCAACGAAGCGAACCTTCTGGTAATCGGCGAAAGGCAGTTGGCGCAGCGCAGCCGGCAAACGGCTTTGCGGGGCACTATAGCGCTCGGCGGCAAGCTCCTTGGCCTTGACGGCCACAT
Source organism: Pseudomonas sp. UBA6323 (assembly GCF_002439135.1). Lineage (NCBI taxonomy): Bacteria > Pseudomonadati > Pseudomonadota > Gammaproteobacteria > Pseudomonadales > Pseudomonadaceae > Pseudomonas > Pseudomonas sp. UBA6323. The sequence goes on from NZ_DJSX01000042.1 coordinate 116,454, forward strand.
CATCCAGCTCGAAGGCCCAGCTCTGGGCAGCGAACAGCAGAGGGAGCACACAGAGGGCCAGCTTGGCGGCCTTGCCCATACGGGCTCCAGAACAACGACTCATCGACACACAGCCTCCAGGGCAACACGTACTGACGGGCAGCGGCCAGCCCAAGGGGCGGTCGCTGCGGAGAGTTGAAATCAGGCGAATGGTACAAAGACAACGCGAGCGCAATGCAGACAGCCAACCGAACGGCGGCGTCTCCGCATGCGCGGATTCTTTCTGCGCATTATTACCAGATCGTGAAGTCCGGCACAGGTGCTCGCGCGAGTATATTTTCCGCCTCCTTGGGCCACACCTTCATTGGCGTGGCAACAGTTCGAAACGCGCCTCCTGCACGCTCTCCGAATCCAGCCCCAGCTGAACCCGGAAGGCACCCGGCTCGCTAACTTGCTGCAGGCTGGCGTCATAGAAACGCAGCATGGTTTCGTCGATCTCGAAACTCAGTTCACGCGCCTCACCTGCTTCAAGCTTGACCCTTTGAAAATCCTTGAGTTCCTTCAACGGACGGATCACCGAGGCGGCCTCGTCATGCAGGTAAAGCTGCACCACGGTGGCGCCAGCCCGTGGCCCGGCGTTCTTCAGGGTGACGCTGACACGAATCTTCTCGCCCGGTTTCATGCGCTCGGCAGACAGCCTGGGCGCCGAAAGTTGGAAGTCGCTGTAGCTCAGGCCATAGCCGAACGGGTAAAGCGGGCCGGTGGGCTCCTCGAAATACTGCGAGGTGTAATTGCCGGGCGTGCCGGGGCCGTACGGGCGCCCCAGGCGCAGGTGGTTGTAGTAGGTGGGAATCTGCCCGACCGAGCGCGGGAAGGTGATCGGCAACTTGCCGGAGGGATTGTGCTCGCCGAACAGCACGTCGGCGATGGCGTGGCCGCCCTCGATACCGCTGTACCAGGTTTCCAGCATCGCGTCGGCGTTGGCCTTCTCCCAACTCAGCGCCAAAGGACGGCCATTCATCAATACCACCACCAATGGCTTGCCAGTGGCCTTGAGCGCACGCAAGAGCGTCTGCTGACTTGCCGGCAAATCCAGGCGCGTTCGGCTTGACGACTCATGCGACATGCCCCGCGACTCCCCCACTGCGGCGACGATGACGTCGGCCTGGCTGGCCACGCGTACCGCCTCTTCGAGCATCGTCTGCGGCGTGCGCGGGTCCGGTACCACCTCCGGGCGATCCCAGTTGAGGTGGTTGAGGTATTCGATCACACGAGCGTCGTCGGTGACGTTGGCCCCCACCGCATAGAGAAGTCTGCCCTGGCTGGCGAGCGCCACTTCCATGCCACTGCGCAGCGTCACGGCCTGCTCGGCGACACCGGCTGCCGACCAACTGCCGAGCATGTCCAACTGCGCATCGGCCAGCGGGCCGATCAGGGCGACGGTGGTGTTCTTGCTCAGTGGCAGCGTGTCATCGTGGTTTTCCAGCAGTACCAGAGAGTCGCGCGCCATGGCCCGAGCATCGGCGCGGTGCAGACGACTTTCGGCATTGACGTCGGTCGGGTCGTCCTCGGCGCGGCCGATGCGGCGGAACGGATCGTGAAACAGGCCCAGGTCGTACTTGGTGTTCAGCACGTGGGTGACGGCTTCATCCAGCACGCTTTGTGGCACCTCGCCGCTGCGTACCAGCTCTGGCAGTTCCTGCCCATACAGGGTATCGGCCATGCTCATACCGACACCGGCGGTGACGGCCAGCCGGGCAGCCTCGCGGCCATCCGCGGCAACACCATGGCGCAGCAATTCGTCGATCGCGCCGTGATCACTGAGCACCACACCCTTGAAGCCCCAGTCACGCCGCAGCAGGTCACGCAACAACCAGCTATTGGCCGACGCTGGTACACCATTGACCGCATTCAACGCCCCCATCACCCCGCCCGCGCCGGCGTCGATGGCGGCGCGATAAGGCGGCAGGTAATCCTGGTACATGCGCATCGGGCTCATGTCGACCACGTTGTAGTCGCGCCCGCCCTCCACTGCGCCGTACAGGGCGAAGTGCTTGACGCTGGCCATGATGCGCTGCGGATCACTTGGATCGTCGCCTTGGTAGCCGCGTACCATGGCGGCGGCGATACGCGAGACCAGATGCGGATCTTCGCCGAAACTTTCGGAGATACGGCCCCAGCGCGGATCGCGGGAAATATCGACGCTCGGCGCGAAGGTCATGTCCAGGCCGTCGGCGCTGGCTTCGAAGGCCGCGACCCGGGCGCTGTTCTCGATGGCCGGAATGTCCCAACTCGAGGCCAGCCCCAGGCCGATGGGGAAGGTGGTGCGGTGGCCGTGGATGACGTCGTAGGCGAAGAACACCGGGATACCCAGGCGGCTACGCAGCGCGGCCTCCTGCATCGGCCGGTTCTCCGGGCGCACCACCGAATTGAAGGTTGCGCCAATGCGCCCTGCGGCCATCTCCTCGCGAATGCGTTCGCGCGGCATGTCGCCGCCGATGCTGATCAGGCGCAGCTGGCCGACCTTTTCCTCCAGGGTCATGCGCTCGACAAGGTCGGCGATGAAGGCCGATTTGTCATCGATGGACGGCGCGGCAGCCAACAGGCCGGGGGAGATCAGAACGGAGGCAAGAGCGAACTGGCGCAGGAGTTTCATCGGGAGCGGCATCCGGGATGCGAATCATTGTTTGAATGGCCGCCACGATACTCCGAGTCCTCGCGCCGCGCCGCGGGTTAGTGCAAAAAAACTTAAGCACCAGTCAAAGGCGTTCCAGAGGTTACGACCCCAGACTTGCGCAAACTTGCGCATTTTTTTCGCCGCCACTGGTTTTGCCTGTCGGCAGGCGTAGCATGGCTGCATTCGGGAGAAGGTGATGGCGCAATTCGAACATCTGCAGGTATTCCAGAGCATGAGCCGCTCGCCCAATGCGCGGCTGCACGCGATGGCCGAGCTGGGCAACGGCATGGCCGTGGCGCGCTGGAGTAATGCCCATGACGCACGCGACTACCTTGCGCCAAGCCATCACACGCTGTCCTGCTATCTGAGCGGCGGCACCGGCACCTTTCGCCGCGAGCAACCCGGCCACAAGGGCGCGCCGGACAAGCTGTGCATCCTGCCGGCCGAGCACCAGTCGGCCTGGATCATCAACGGCGAGATTCAGCTTGCCCACCTCTATATAGAACAGGAGCAATTCGCCCTCGGCGCGGTCGCCCTGCTCGACCGCGAACCGCGCAGTCTGCAGCTTGAGGAAGCGACCTTTCTCGAAGATGCCGAACAGGCGGCGCGCTTCCGGCGACTGTGCACCCTCGACTGGCAGGAACCGGGCGAACGCCTGCTGGCCAGCAGCCTGGCCCATCAGTTGCTCGACCATGCCCTGCTCAATCAGGTCGGCCAACGCCAGGGTCTGCGCCTCAAGGGTGGCCTGGCACCGCTGCAACGCCGGCGTGTGCGCGAGTTTATCGAACAACACCTGGAAACGCCGTTACCACTGAGCCAACTGGCCGCGCTCTGCGCCCTGTCCGAATACCACTTCGCGCGCATGTTCCAGAGCAGCTTCGGTCTGCCACCGCATCGCTATGTGCTGGCCCGGCGCCTAGCTCGCGCCTGCCAGATGTTGCGTCAGCCGCAGCCCTCGCTGAGCGAGGTGGCGCTGGCCTGCGGCTTCGCCAGCGCCAGCCATTTCAGCAACCGCTTCCGCCAGGCGCTGGGCGCCACGCCGCGACAATACCGCGCGGCATTCTTCTAACAACCCGTCATCCTCCACGGTGGGTTCACGCGCCCTACCGTCGACAATCTCTGCGTCACGCCTGCTAATCGCCTTTCAGCTATGCCAAAATCTGCGGCTTTGCATTGCCACGGCCCAGTCATGCGCCCATCCATTGTTGCCGCGGGGCTTCGTTGATGCCCCTGGATATCCACCAGTTACGCCAGGAAGACTGGCGTTCCGAGTTCGGCGCCGGGGACCTGCGTCGCGGCCAGGGCTACGCCGAGGAAAAACGCAGCAAACTGCTCAGCCTCAAGGACAACAGCCTGCTCGCCAACTGCCGCGGCTCGGCCGGGCAGACCTATCAGCAGCGCATAACCCTGCACCCCTATGGGCGCAAATGGAGCGTGACCGGCCACTGCAACTGCCCGGTCGGCTTCAACTGCAAGCACGTGGTCGCCGCACTGCTCACTCTGGAAGCCCAGCAACGCGCCGGCAGCGACCTCTCGGACATCATCGTGGTGGACAAGGAGCTGGCGGAAACACGCCTCGAAGGCATCGAGCCCACCGCCATCCTCAGCCTGGGCAGCCAGGTACGTGTGCATTTCGACGCGCGCAAGGGACGCATGCAGGAGCAGACCCAGCATCGCGCGGCGCTGGCCTTCGACTACGCCGGGCACAAGGTTTTCGGCAAGCCGGCCAAGGACCTGGTCAAGCGCCTGGACGAACACAGCAACCTGCGCCTGATCCGCGACGGCGCTGCCGAAGCCGCGCTGCGCAAGCGTCTGGAAGGCCTCGGCCTGCAGGTGGCGCTGCGTCAGAGCGAAGCGCTGCCGGCCGAAGCCGGCGAGCCGTTCGAGCTGGAACGCGAGCGCGACTGGCTGGATTTCGTCCAGCGACATCTGCCGCAACTGCGCGCCGAAGGCTGGCAGATCCATATGCGCCCGGACTTCCAGTACAACCTCGCCGAGGTCGACGACTGGTATGCCGAGGTCGAGGAAGACCCGCAGCAGAACTGGTTCGATCTGGAGCTGGGCATCGAGGTCGAAGGCCAGCGCCTGAGCCTGCTGCCGATCCTGCTCCAGGCCATTCGCCGTACGCCCTGGCTGCTGGCACCCGAAGCGCTGGCGCAACGCGCCGATGAGGATCGCCTGCTAGTCAGCCTGCCGCAGGGCGGCAAGCGCATCGCCCTGCCCTTCGCCCGCCTCAAGCCATTGCTGGCCACGCTCGGCGAGCTGTATTTCCGCGACCCTGGCGACGACCACCTGCCGCTGCGCATGGGTCGCGCCGACGCCGCACGCCTGGCCGAACTGGCGCACGGCCCGCAGCTAAGCTGGCAAGGGGGCGATGAGTTACGCGGTTTCGCCCAGCGCCTGCAGAACCTGGCAGTGCGCGAGATTGCTCCACCCGAGGGTTTGCAGGCCGACCTGCGCACCTATCAGGTGCAGGGCCTGAACTGGATGCAGACCCTGGCCGAACTGCGCGTCGGCGGTGTACTGGCCGACGATATGGGCCTGGGCAAGACCCTGCAGACCCTGGCGCACATCCTTTGCGAGAAACAGGCCGGGCGTCTCGACAAGCCCGCGCTGATCGTCATGCCCACCAGCCTGATTCCCAACTGGCAGGACGAGGCGGCGCGCTTCACCCCGCAACTGCGCGTGCTGGCCCTGCACGGCAGCAAGCGCAAGGTGCTATTCGAGCAGATCGCCGAGCACGACCTGATCCTCACCACCTACGCCCTGCTACCGCGCGACCTCAAGGCGCTGAACCAGCAGCGTTATCGCCTGCTGATTCTCGACGAAGCGCAGAACATCAAGAACCCGCGCAGCAAGGCGGCCACAGCCGCGGCACAGGTGCAGGCCGACCTGCGCCTGTGCCTGACCGGCACGCCGCTGGAGAATCACCTGGGCGAACTCTGGTCGCTGTTCCATTTCCTCATGCCGGGCTGGCTGGGTGACGCCAAGGCCTTCACCCGCGACTACCGCACGCCTATCGAAAAACGTGGCGACGCCCAGCGCCTGAATCACCTGAATGGGCGCATCCGTCCCTTCCTGTTGCGCCGCACCAAGGAGCAGGTGGCCAACGAGCTACCGCCGAAGACCGAGATCACCCAATGGGTCGAGATGACCCAGCTGCAACGCGACCGCTACGAAACCCTGCGCCTGGCCATGGACCAGAAGGTACGCGACGAGATCGCCCGCCAGGGCCTGGCGCGCAGTCATATCGTCATCCTCGAAGCCTTGCTGCGCCTGCGCCAGAGCTGCTGCGACCTGCGTCTGCTCGGCGAGGACGACGGCGAGCTGAGCGCCGCCGATTCGGGCAAGCTCAGCGCCCTGCTGGACATGCTTCAGGAGCTGGTCGACGAAGGCCGCCGCGTGCTGCTGTTCTCCCAGTTCACCTCGATGCTGGCACTGATCGAAGCGGAGCTGCAGACGCGCAAGATCGCCTACGCCAAGCTAACCGGCAGCACCCAGGATCGACGCACACCGGTGCAGCGCTTTCAGGCCGGTGAATTTCCGGTGTTCCTGATCAGCCTCAAAGCCGGTGGCAGCGGCCTCAACCTGACCGCCGCCGACACGGTGATCCACTTCGATCCCTGGTGGAACCCGGCCGCCGAAGCCCAGGCCAGCGACCGCGCCTATCGCATCGGCCAGGACAAGCCGGTGTTCGTCTACAAGCTGATCGCCCGAGGCAGCGTCGAAGAGAAGATCCAGCAACTGCAGCAGGCCAAAGCCAGTCTGGCCAGGGGAGTGCTCGACGGCGGCAGCCAGGGCCAGTGGCAATTGAACGAGGACGATCTGGCGGCGCTGTTCGCGCCGCTCGATTGATGTCCGGCTGACGCCCTAGTCGGAGGTATCGTCGCGCTCGGCCTCGGCATCATCGCGGTTGCGCGCCTTGCTGCGAGGGTGCGGGCCGGCCACGGCCGGAAAGCGCGACGAGGCATAGCGCACCACCAGAATCGCCAGGGCCAGCAACAGGATGGCCCCGGATACCATCACCACGCCCCAGCTCGGCTTGTGAGTGTGGGAGATGTCGGAAATCAGCAAGCGGGTCAGCGCGGTGATCGCCACGTAGATCATGAAGCGGATCGGCATGTGGTTGGTCTTGAAATAGATCCCCACCATCGCCGCCAACTCCAGGTAGATGAACAGCAGCAGAATGTCATCGACCGTGATGTGGCCCTTCTCCAGCATGCCGATAAAGGTCATCACCCCAGCCCACGCTGTGATCGCGCCGATGGCGAACAGCGCCAGGTAGTGGAAGGCCTCCATCAACAGATTGCCCAGCGACTCCGCCAGGCCATGCATGCCCTCACGCAGACGTTCCGCCCAATTCATCCTTCACTTCTCCCCAAGACCAGCATGACGTCCGGGCATCCGACATGGATGCCCGCTGACGAGCATGCAGGAAAAACACCAGCCTGAGGATGATGCCGGGATGTGACGGAAAGACACAGGCGGATGGCCGGTATCGGCCATGACTTCTATCCTGTGTCGGACGCAATACTGGCCAAAAGGCAGCGAGTCCTTTATCCTCGCCAACACTGTATAAAAAACCAGTTAAATCCAACGACACATATGAAGGCAGAAGAGGTGATGAATGGCCGTCGAAGTGGTGTACCGCAGCAGCCGCGATCCGGAGCGCTTGTTCATGGATAAGGCCGAAGCAGACCGTTACGACAAGATGCTGGAACTGGCCGAGCGCCTGAGCGAGGTCCTGCACAAGGCGGTTCCTTCCCTGAGCGAGGAACAGGGCGAGGAGCTGGGTATCTTCATGGCCAAGAACCGCGACGTCTTTGCCAAGGCGTTCAAGAGCCAGCCGGACGCGCTCGACGAGCTGGAAATCGACACCGCCAGCGAATGACCGGGAGCCGTGGCCCCGTTCCGCCAACGGGGCCGCGACCTATGCGCGACTGACGGAATACTGCGCCGCGGCCTGCTCCAGCCAGACCGGTAAGTCCCGCCGCTTTATGCCCTCACGCCGGGCACGGGCCAACTGCTCCAGCATGTACTGACGCTTGTGCTCGTTACCCTCGGCGAAGGACAGCGCAAGGTCACGATCGGTCCACTGACGAATCCGGCGAAACAGCCACCAGTGAAAGTAAAGGCCGGCTGCTGTGGTGACGAAGATAATGAAATAGTCCATGGTGAGTCCTCCTTTCACCACGCTAATCGAGCCCGCAGGCGTCGCCAAGTGCGGCATTGCCGCAGGCGATGGAGGCAGGTCGATGATCCAGTGCAAGCGGGTTTATCTCGACGCAGAATCCAGTGACGGCCAACGCGTATTGGTTGACCGATTATGGCCTCGCGGCCTGTCCAGGGATGCCCTGGCACTCGATGAATGGCTACCCGACGTCGCGCCCTCCAGCGAACTGCGTAAGTCCTTCGCCCACCGCGCCGAGGCCTTCGATGAATTCCGCACAGCCTACCGCCGCGAACTGACCGGGCGCCCCGAGCATTGGCAGCGCCTGCTGCACTGGGCGAGAAGCGGCACACTGACGCTGCTCTACGCCGCGCGCGACGAGGTGCATAACAATGCACGCGTGCTGGCCGAATTTCTCGAAGATGAACTGCAGCGCCATGACTCACCCAGCTCGCCGGTGTGCTACCAGGGCGAATTCGACGGCCATTGAGCGCGCAGGAGCACTCGGATAGCCGCTATATGCCGTACAGCAGGCGCTCGGCCAGGAAGTCGGCGACGCGCGCCGGAGAGCGTTTTTCAGCTTGAGCGTGGGCGTAGATTTCAGTCAGCCGTCGGCTGATCTGCGCCAGGTGTGCGGTGATCGCCGATAGTTCCTCGCCGCGATGACGCAGCGCCACGTAAATCAGCCCACCGGCATTGAGCACGTAATCCGGCGCGTAGAGAATGCCGCGCGCTTCCAGCTGGTCGGCGACTGTGGGACTGCTCAACTGGTTGTTAGCCGCACCAGCCACTGCTGCGCAACGCAGATGGGCGACCGTCTGCGCATTCAGCACGCCACCTAGGCCGCACGGCGCAAGGATGTCGCAAGGCGTGCCGAGCAACGCATCGCTGGCGACCGGATGTGCGCCCAGTTGCTCGACCGCCAGTTGCACGCGCCCGGCATCAAAGTCGCTGACCAGGAGCTCAGCGCCAGCGGCGTGCAGTGCTTCGGCCAGAGCAAAACCGACATTGCCCAGGCCCTGCACGGCAACCCGCAGCCCTTCCAGATCATCGCTGCCCAGGCGCGCCTGCGCCGTGGCACGGATACCCGCGAACACCCCCAGCGCCGTGTGCGGCGAAGGATCGCCCGCGCTGGTAGTGCTGGTGGCGTGGTTGGTGTGCTGAGCGATGCAATCCATGTCGGCGCTGGAGGTGCCGCTGTCGATGGCGGTTATGTAGCGCCCATTGAGCGTCTCGATGAAGCGCCCGAAGGCTTCGAACAAGGCGGCACGGCTGGGCACATGCGCAGGGCGGATGATCACTGCCTTGCCGCCGCCATGATCGATACCGGCCAGCGCCGCCTTGTAGCTCATGCCCTGAGCCAGACGAATGGCGTCGCCAATGGCGCTCTCTTCATCGGGATAAGGCAGGTAACGGCAACCGCCGAGCGCCGGCCCGAAGCGGGTGTTGTGAATGGCGATAACGGCCTTGAGGCCGCTGGCCGGATCCTCGGCCAGGTGCAGGGCCTCGAGGCGGGCGGCTTCCATCATGCTGAACATGGCTGCGCTCCCGGTCGGACTTCAGGCCTCAGTATAGGAGAAGCCACTGGACGACGACCCGGTCAGCGGCTACAAGAGCAGAAGTTCAGCGGAGAATGCGATGAGTCCACGCCAAGCCTGCCTGCAGTGCCTGCAACGCGATCCTCCCGCCCTGTTCGAGGCGGCGCTGTGGATTGCCGCTGAACACGATGACCACCTGCAACCCGCCCAAGTATTGAACGACCTGCACAGTCTGTTGCTGCAGGTCAGCGCCGGACTGCCCGCCCTGCCCACTCGCGAACTGGCCCAGCCGCTGCTGCGCCGGCTTGCCGAACTGGATTTTCAGGAGGACGACGAAGGTGCCACGCGGCCGCGCCACGCGCTGCTCCATGAAGTGCTGCGGCGCCGACGCGGCCAGCCGCTGGCGCTCGCCCTGATCGCTCTGGAAGTGGCGCGCCGCCTGGACATTCCGCTGCAAGGCGTGAATTTCCCCGGGCATTTCATGCTGCGTGTGCCGGGCGCCGATCACCTGCTCGACCCGTGCGGCGGGCGTCGCCTGTACACCCGCGACTGTCGCGAGCAGCTCTATCGCCAACTGGGAGCGAACGTGGAACTCAAAGCCGAGCACCTGCAGACGGCCGACGCCCAGGCCATGCTGCGGCGCCTGTCGCGCAATCTACGTCAGTTGCACATGCAGTGCGATGCCCCGGACGCAGCACTCAAGGACGCCGAGCGAGTCCTGCTGCTGGGACCACCTAACCTGGCCGACCACCTGGCGCGAGCCGACGTCTACCGGCAACTCGACTGCCCGCAGGGCGAGCGCTACGACCTGGAGCGCGCGCTGCTGTTTTGCGAAGAGGACGCCCTGCGCCTGAGACTGAGCGAGCGCCTGCGCAGCCTGCAAAGGGCATCGGCGTTGCACTGAGAGGGCCGTGGTTCGGGCGTTTCAGCAGGCTTCCAATTTTTTTCGCTTTCCCATTGAACTTTATTTTCCTCGACTACACTGCTGGAGAACGCGGCACTCTCTACCAGTACTTGGGCGCTGCCGATCAGGCAACATTTCATTACTGTATGGAGACTTAAGATGCGAAAGCTCTTGGGTATGTCGTTATTGGCGGCACTCATGGGAGCAGCCGCATGTTCCAGCACTACGGTCGCACCCGAGCAGTACTCGGGTTTCCTGCAAGATTACAGCCGCCTCAGCGAACAGCAGTCGCCCTCCGGGGCACATGTGGCACGCTGGGTCGATCCGGATCTGCAGATATCCCGTTATAACCAGTTATTCCTCGAGCCGAGCCAGTTCTATCCAAAGCCTCAGCCAAGCGCTCGCCTGTCGCAGGATACGCTGCGAGACATCACCCAGTATTTTGATGCGGCGCTGCGGCGCGAGCTGAGCAAGGTCATGCAACTGACCGACTCGCCTTCTGCCGGAACCCTGGTGCTGCGTCCGGCCATTACAGCCGTCGCGGTATCCACCGAAGGCCTGCAGCCCTATGAGGTCATTCCAATCGCACTGGTAGTGGCCGCCGCGAGCACTGCGGCCGGAACACGCGATCAGCAGGTGGAGATCGCCACCGAAGCGGCAGTGATCGACGCGCAGAATAACCGTGTCATCGCACAGGTTGTACGCAAGGGCGCGGGCGTGAATCTGGAGAACGATCAGCAGGTGCTCAGCGTCGATAACGTCAAGCCAGTGATCGATGGCTGGGCCAGCGACATGCGCCAGTCCATCGAGCAGCTCAGAGCGAAGCGCTAGCAACACCGGCTCGGAGCCGCCGCGATCTCACGAGCGGCACCGCCCAGACTGTCAGATCGGATGATTCGGAGGGCCGTATGCTGGACTACTTCGCCTTGGGTGTACTGATATTCGCCGCCATAGTGCTGTTCTACGGCGTCATCGCAATTCACGACATTCCTTACGAAATCTCGGTACATCGCAAACACCCACATCAGGATGCCATCCACGTGGCGGGCTGGGTCAGCCTGTTTACCCTGCACGTGCTCTGGCCGTTCCTGTGGATCTGGGCAACCCTCTATCGCGAGGATCGCGGCTGGGGCTTCAATGCCTCGCCCAAGGAGTACTCTGCACGCCTGCAACTCATGGAACAGCAGGTGGCTGAGCTCAAGGCCCGGCTGGACGCGATGGAACGGCAGGCCAAAGAACCATTCGCGGCAAGGGACTGAGCCATGGATCTGCTGCTGATACTGACCTATACGGCCATCTGCGTGGCTATCTTCAAGATCTTCAAGATCCCGCTGAACAAGTGGACGGTGCCCACCGCAGTACTCGGCGGAATCGTACTGATCGGTTCGCTGATATTCCTGATGAACTACAACCATCCCTATTCGGAGGTATCGCGCAGCTACTTTGTCAGCACTCCGATAGTACCGGCAGTGAGCGGCCAGGTGATCGAAGTGCCGGTGCGTGGTAACCAGTTGCTGGAAAAAGGCGACGTGATCTTCCGCCTCGACCCCACCCCCTTCGAGAATCGCGTGCGCTCCATCAGGGCCCAGTTGGTGTCGGCCAAGGGCGATCAGTTTCGTGCCGGCGAACTGGTCAAGCGCAACCTGGGCAACCGACGCGACTTGGACATCACCACGGCTCGCGTGGACGACCTGCAGGCGCAGCTCAATATCGCCCAGTTCGAACTGGATAACACGGTGGTCCGGGCGCCATCACGCGGCTACGTGACGCAAGTTGTGCTGCGCCCGGGTATCTATGCAGTGAAGATGCCGCTGCGGCCATCGGCGATTTTCATTCCTCAGGAGGAATATTTCTATGTGGCCTGGATGCGCCAGAACAGCCAGTTACGCCTGACCCTGGGCGATAAAGCTGAAATTGCCTTGGACGGTCTGCCTGGCAAGGTTTTCCAGGCGCAGGTTAAGCAGGTGCAACCGGTGATAGCCGAGGGTCAGGTTCAGCCCGGCGGCAGTCTTGTAGGTGTGACCGGCGCCATGCCGGCCGGTCGCGTGCCGGTTGTGCTGGAGATCACCGACCCTGCCTTCGAACCTTACAAGGATCTCATACCGGGCGGCGCCTACGGCCAGGCAGCGCTCTATTCCGAGCACTTTCCTCATGTGGCGATTCTGCGCAAGGTGCTCCTGCGGATGGCCGCATGGATGAACTACATCTTCCCCTTCCACTGATCCCTATCTACAACCGGCGGCGCCCAGCGAAAGCGTGACGCCGCGTCACACACAGGAGCCCAACATGTTCGAGCCTGGCCACCTCAACCGTAAGAAACAACCAGGAATACCCGGCGTCCCGGACTTCGACATCGATGTTTATTACGACGTCCTCCGTGACCCCAAAGAAGGTGTTCTGCTGCATTTTCGCATGAGCGGCCATGTCAACGGCCGTAGCTTCACCGATGAGTTCAACATGCACCGCGATACCGCGTTCAACTTCGCCAGCCGCATCGCCAAAGCAGCTGCGAAACAGGGACTGCCGGTGAATGCCAGCCCAATCATGCGTAGCCACAGCGAGTACGACGCGATGTTCGCGGATATCCGCAAGAAGTTGGATATCCGCACCGGTGATCCGGTTAATTTCGAAAATCTGGAAAAAGACGGCTTCTAGCGTTTCGTTCTGCGCCCACGTCCAATTATCTCAAGCGTGAGGAACGGATCATGGCCGACGCAAGCAAGAAGATGGGCCTTGTAGGCCTGACCACCCTTGTGGCGGTCAACATGATGGGCTCAGGTATCATCATGCTGCCTTCGAGCATGGCTCAGCTGGGTGCGATTTCGTTGCTGTCGTGGGTAGTCACGGCGGTCGGCTCAATGGCGATCGCTTATGGCTTCGCACAGTGCGGCATTTATTGCCCGCGGCCCGGTGGCATGTCTGCCTACAGCGAGGAGGCGCACGGCAAGTCCGCCTTCTTCCTGTGCTCTTATCTGTACTTTCTCTCGCTGGTGATAGGCAATGTGGCCATCGGCATTTCAGCCGTCGACTATCTCACCCCCTTCTTTCCCTGGTTGGGCAGCGGCGCTGCAGCTCTGGTAGCAGGAACCATCGCACTCATCTGGCTGACGATACTGGCCAATCTTGGCGGCCCCAGCGTTACCGGGCGCCTCGGCGCAATAACAGTATGGGGCGTTATTATTCCCGTGGCGGGCCTGGGCCTGATCGGTTGGTTCTGGTTCGAGCCGAGCCTGTTCAAGGAAGCCTGGAACCCCAATGGCCTGCGCACCAGCGATGCCATCGCGCAAAGCATTCCGCTCACCCTCTGGGCGTTTCTCGGTATGGAGTCGGCGGCGCAGAACTCCGATGCTGTGGAAAACCCCAAGCGCAACGTCCCGCTCGCCTGCCTGCTCGGCACGCTTGGCGCCGCCGTGGTTTATGTGCTGTCTACCAGCGTGATTCAGGGAATCGTTCCCAATCCACAACTGGCGAACTCCAGCGCCCCCTTCGCGCTGGTCTATGCGCAGATGTTCAACGACAGCGTAGGCAACATCATCATGGCCCTGGCGGTGATGGCCTGCCTGGGCTCGCTGCTGGGCTGGCAGTTCACCCTGGCACAGACTGCCAAAGTCACCGCAGAACAGGGAATGTTTCCCAAGCTGTTCACCCGCGTCAGCTCTCGCAACGCTCCGCTCATCGGCCTGCTGTTCTGCGGTGTTCTGCAAACCCTGATCGCGTTATCGACCATCTCACCGAATGCGAGCGCGCAGTTCAACAAACTCGTCGGCCTGGCTGCCGTAACCAACATAATCCCCTACATCACCTCCCTGACCGGCCTGCTGGTGATCATGTACAAGGCCCAAGTCGAGCCGCGGATATTCCGCCGCAACGGCGTGATACTGCTGGTGGCCATGCTGTACTGCTTTTACGCCCTTTATGCCTCGGGTCTGGAGGCAGTGTTCGGCGCTGCCCTGGTGATGGTGGTGGGCTATCTGCTGTTCGGCGCCATTGCCAAACGCTTCGTCGGCGCGCTAGACAACCTCGGCCGGCCATAGGAGCTTCCAGCATGCCTATTCGATATCTGGTCCGGCTACTGTTTCTCTGCGCATGGCTGCCGATCGTCGCTAACTCCGCCACCTTGGAGCGCATCCGTGACAACGCCGAGTTCGTGCTCGGCTTCGTGCCAGGTGACCTGCCGTTCTCCGACGGTGACGCCAGGCAGGCCAACGGCTATTCCATCGATCTGTGCCATCAGGTCGCCAGCCTGATCAGGGAACAACTGGCCATGCCCGAGTTGCAGGTGCGCTATGTGCCTCTGACCACCACGGATATGCTCGATGCGGTGGCGGACGCCAGGGTCGACATTCTCTGCGCGCCCGTGGTGGAGAGTCTGGAACGTCGCCGCCGGGTCAGCTTTTCCCTGCCGATCTTCACTGCCGGCCTCGGGGTGGTCGTGCGGCAGGACGCTCCAGCGACCCTGATGCTGCCGCTCAAGGGCGAAACGGCTTACCGCGGTCCAACCTGGCGCGCCACCATCAATCAGGGCTTGAGCCGTCACAGCTTTGCCGTGATGAAGGGCACGGTAAGCGTTGACTGGGCGCAGACGCGCATTCGCCAACTCGGCCTGCAATCCACGCTGCTCGAAGTAGACAGTAACCAGGAGGGTGTCGAGCAGGTCGTCACTCGACAAATTGATGCGTTCTTTGCAGATCGCCTGGTGCTGCTCAACTATCAGGCGCAACATCCGCAAGGCGCTCAGCTATGGGTCCCGGAGCGACTGTTCGCAGTGGAGTCGGTGGCCATGCCGCTTGCACGTGATGACGAGGACTTCCGCCTGCTGGTCGATACCGCGCTGAGCCGCCTGAATCGCTCCGAGGATGGCGAAGCTCTCTACCGCCGCTATTTCGGCGATCTCAGCGAGCAAAGCCGAATGATGTTGCGGCTCAACTCACGTCCCTGAGCTGAATATCAGGCCGAAGCCGCCAGGCTGTGAAAGCTGAAGTAGTAGCGCAGGGCGTCGATCAGCTCGACGTAGTCCGCGGGTGGTGCGACCAAAGCGAAGCCGGAATCGTAGACACCGGGGTTGACGTCTTCGCGGCACCACTGGCAGTTGGCGGAAAAGTCGATGAAGTGAAGGCCATGCTGGCCGGGAATCTTCAGGCGCATGTCGAAGCGCGCGCCCACCAGCATCGGCAACTGACTGATCAGCATCAGGCCGTCGAGGGAGACATTGCCGATGGAGCCCATCGGTTTGTCGGTAATGCGGTTGAACACCTTCAGGTAGTAGGGTAACTGATGGCGTTCGATTCGGCGCTGGCTACGCATGCTGGCATATCGCTACAAGGGGCCTTGAGTATGGCCCTACTGCGGCCACGAAACCACCCTCAAGTACAGCGTTGGGCTATCCGCTCGCGCAGCTGGCGACGAGCGGTGTCTGTTTCATCATCACTGTAGTAGATGCGCTCGCCATTGGCGCCTTCACGGTAATAGCGGTAACCCTCCGGCATCTGCGCCAGTCGCCGGCGCAGCTCACGGCATTCACCCGCGCGTTCCTCGCGCTGCGCGGTTGCCGTGGCCGCAGCCTGCTGCTGCTCCTCACGACGGGCGTCGTAGAAGCGCTGCGTGCGCGCCTCTCGCTCCCGGGTATGGGCGTCGCGCTCAACCACCTGCGGCTTCACCTCTACGGCCTCGGCCCCTGCCACCGGGCGCTGAGCGAAATGCACCCGGCCCTGCTCGTCCGTCCAGCGATAGATCTCGGCCGTTGCCAGCGTTGGCAGGAGCACGGCGATCAGCAATAGGTGACGCATGTTCATCCTCCATGAAGGCCATGCGCCAGCTTATACCGCGCTGCGGCGCCGAGAAATGCCAGGCGACCGAAGGTTCAGAGTGCTGCGGGGCTGGCCTTGGCCGCAGTTGCCGGGCGGTGATGCCCCAGTTGCTCCAGGGTCTGCAGACGGGCACGGGCGCGGTAGGCGTATTCGCTGGCCGGGTAGCGCGCGATGATGAACTGATAGGTCTGCGCCGCGTCGACGAACAGACTTTCACGCTCCAGGCATTGGCCACGCAACAGTGAAATCTCCGGTTGCAGGTAGCTGCGCGAACGGCTCTTGCGCTCGGCCTGCGAAAGCTCCAGCGCGACCCGGGCGCAATCGCCTTCGTTGTAGGCGCGATAGGCGTTGTTCAGATGATGGTCGAGCGAGACGCGGGTGCAACCCGTGGCTGCCAGGGCCACGGCCAGAATGATCAGGGTACGCATGGGCAAGTCCTCCAGTGAGCAGTGTATCGACAGCGCAGGGAAAAACTGAACAGCGACGAACCTCCGATGGGTTTTGCCCGTAGCACCTTGGCGCTGAACGGCGCGCTGACCAGCGCCGTGCCGCATCGGCCGTCGAAACAGCGCGCCACTGCCACATCTGCGGCTCGACGCCGAGGTAGCGCAGGCATATGACGACTACGTGAACAGTGGTGAATACCGCGAAGCTTCGACAAGTGTTGATTGCCCAGTACGTCCTCGATCAGGCGCAGGCCCACCTGCCGGACGAATTTGCCAAGGAAGTCGTCCGCCATTTCGTGCGCGAGCACAATATTGGCCTGCTGGAGATGGGCGCCATCGCCCGCGGCCATCTGGACAACCTGTTGATCGATCACACCGCGCAGCGGGTGCTGGAACGCCTGAAGTGCGATCCGCTGGTGATCAAGCCGGACGGCAAAGGGTAGTGCACAGGAACAATGACTACAGCTGAACGTCGTAGTAGCCTCCCTGACATCGATCACTAGGGAGTTCGTGCATGACCTTTCGCCGCACCAAAATCGTCGCCACCCTGGGCCCGGCCAGCAGCTCGCCGGAAGTGCTGGAGCAACTGATCCTCGCCGGTCTCGACGTGGCCCGCCTGAACTTCTCCCACGGCACGCCGGACGATCACAAGGCGCGCGCCGCCCTGGTCCGCGAACTGGCCGCCAAGCACGGCCGCCATGTCGCCCTGCTCGGCGACCTGCAAGGCCCGAAGATCCGCATCGCCAAATTCGAGAACAAGCGTATCGAGCTCAAGGATGGCGACCTGTTCCGCCTCTCCTCCAGCCACTCGCGCACGGCCGGCACTCAGGAAGTGGTCGGCATCGACTACCCGGCGCTTATTCAGGACTGCGATGTCGGCGACGAACTGCTGCTGGACGACGGCCGCGTGGTCATGCGTGTCGAGCTCAAGGGCGCCGACGAACTGCACTGCCGCGTGGTGATCGGCGGCCCGCTGTCGGACAACAAGGGCATCAACCGCCGCGGCGGTGGCCTCACCGCCCCGGCGCTGACCGACAAGGACAAGGCCGACATCAAGGTCGCTGCCGAGATGGATCTGGACTACCTGGCCGTCTCCTTCCCGCGTGACGCTGCCGATATGGATTACGCCCGCAGCCTGCTCACAGAAGCCGGCGGCACTGCCTGGCTGGTAGCCAAGATCGAACGCGCCGAAGCCGTAGCCGATGACGAAGCCCTTGACGGCCTGATCCGCGCCAGTGACGCGGTGATGGTGGCGCGTGGCGACCTGGCCGTGGAAATCGGCGATGCCGAGCTGGTCGGCATCCAGAAGAAGATCATCGCTCACGCCCGTCGTCTGAACAAAGCGGTGATCACCGCCACGCAGATGATGGAATCGATGATCCACAGCCCGATGCCGACCCGCGCCGAAGTCTCCGACGTGGCCAACGCCGCGCTGGACTACACCGATGCGGTGATGCTGTCGGCGGAAAGCGCCGCCGGCGAATACCCGGTCGAGGCCGTGCAGGCCATGGCGCGTGTGTGCCTGGGCGCCGAGAAGCACCCGACCAGCCAGAAATCCAGCCACCGCATCGGCCGTCAATTCGAGCGTTGCGACGAGAGCGTGGCCCTGGCGACCATGTACACCGCCAACCACTTCCCGGGCGTCAAGGCCATCATCAGCCTGACCGAAAGCGGCTACAGCCCGCTGATCATGTCGCGTATCCGCTCGTCGATCCCGATCTTCGCCTTCACCCCGCATCGCGAAGCCCAGGCCCGCGTGGCGCTGTTCCGTGGCGTGTACACCGTGCCGTTCGACCCGGCCTCGCTGCCGGCGAACAAGGTCAGCCAGGCGGCGGTGGACGAGTTGCTCAAGCGCGGTGTAGTGGAGCCGGGCGACTGGGTCATCCTGACCAAGGGCGACAGCTACCACGGCACGGGTGGAACCAACACCATGAAGATCCTCCATGTCGGCGATCAGATGGTGTAAGCCATCCGTGGACACACAAGGCCGCGCAATGAGCGTAATGCTGTTCACATAAGAAATGGTCGAGCGCGATCAGTCCCCTCGCCCCTCTGGGGAGAGGGTTAGGGCGGGCGCGTTCGGAGAGGGGGGAAAGCAGGCAGTTCGCGGTGTTTTCAGCCCTCTCCCCC